>JAKEHP010000141.1 GCA_022614955.1 Candidatus Methylomirabilota bacterium | reverse complement strand
GACATGGCCATTACTAACAAAATTGGCCTGAACCACAGCCGGCTCATCGTGGACCACGTGGACGAGAGTATCATCGAGTACGTGCACCGGGAGACGGGCGCCTGGGCCGGGATCAGCACCGGGTCTCTCCAGCGCCCCGTCCCTGCGGCCGCCGTAGCCGACATGGTGACCCGGTACGGGCCGGAGCGGATCCTCCTCAACTCGGATCACGTGGGGTATCGGGGCATTGACCTGTCCTCTGTCCCCAAGGCCCTCCGCGAACTCCGCCGCCGCGGCCTCTCAGAGCCCGACATCCGCCGCGTCGCCTTCGACAACGCCAACTGCGCCCTCCGTCTGGGTCTCTCGGCCCCCCAATAGGCGATACGAACACGAGGCCATGAAGGAAGTCCTGTGATCAGGATCACCGTTGTCCGCATCCCACAGCCGCGGTCCCACCTCAAGGCTCTATGTGCGTGTCCTTCCCGGGCATTTTTTTTGAACGCTTTCTGGCGTTGCCCAAAGGGATGATGCGAATGTACGGCATTTCCATTTTCAAGGGACTGAACGCATCTCAATCGCGTTGGCTCCAAGCGAGGCTAGCCAACCGGACGTTCACGCAGTTCATGAACAAATGACTCCGAACCTTCCGAAAAATAGGCCAGCAATCGGTAGGACGACAACTATCTACATCTATCCGAGTTTTCGTTTGACACGTCTCTTTAGTTTAACTACCTTATTCTTAGATGTTCACAATTCTACGTCTGGTACCGATGCATGAGCAACTCGAACGATGACAACTAATACCGTCTCTTTGGCAATTCTCCTAGCTCTTCGGAAGCCGGCTCACTGGCCGCGTTCCTCTTTCTACTGCGTTCGGACCGCACTTCGCCGCTTGAGTAGCATGCTTTCCCCCGATGAAAGCTTTCCCGTGGGCGATCTCCCAAAGATTGTAGACCTTCTTATCAGTGAGGGGGCGGATCCTCGTTTACAGGTGTGGAGTTTGCTGACGTATCGCAGCCGGATCCTGCGTCTTGCTGCTGAGTATGTCTGTGGACACCCGCTTAGACCATGGGAGGCCCGTTGGTTTTTTGAACGCCTAGTCGCCACGTGCAACGCGGCGGCGAGAAAGGAGGCCCTCGATGAAAGCGCAAGCACCCGGTGGTAGCCAGGTGTTGAAGAATCTTCGCGAGTTCATCACCAAGGCGGAGAAACTAGGGAAGTATCCCCGGAATACCGTTATTGGGTTACTCGCGGCAGTAAGAGTTGTTGAGGAGGGGCTTCTGCCCGACGAACCAGACGACCCAATGTACATCACCGAACATCTTGAAGAGATCTACAACCGCCAGATGAGTAAGCTTAACCTCACCGCCGCTTCAGTGGAAACCTACATCGGTCGCGTTAAGCGGGCCCTCACCGACTACCATCAGTATGGCTCGGATCCCAAGGCCTTCTTGGCCTGGAAGCCGCGTATTATCCAGAGAGCCCCTCGCTCTAGACCGAAAGAAACAAAGCCATCACCGCCGGAAGTTGCCACTGAACCTGCCGCCGCCACAGCCGCTATGCCCGCTGCACCCGCCAATAGCAACAGACTAAAGATGCTTGTTTGGTCGCTTAGACCTGATCTGAACATCCAGATCCAGCTTCCAGTTGACATGAATCAAAAAGACGTCGAGCGCCTCACTAAGCTTCTGAGGTTGGAGGCTGAACTCTCCGAATCCTAACGCTGAGTAAAAAGGCCTGGGCCTCCAGAAAAAGTGCAACAGATCGCGACAGGGCCGCGTGGTATTGTTAGACCAGGCTGGCAATGAAGTCGGAGGCTCAAGGATTGTCGGGCTCATGACGTGGACACTCTAGGCTGAATCCTATTTCGAGTAAATATCGTCTCGATCCAGACGCTCACGAACCGGCATCGCGGAGGGTAACGGCAGGATTTCATCCGGGGTTTCCGCCTCGGGTATCGCGAGGCGAATGTTTGAAAGCCCATACGCTACCGTAACAAAAGGAAGCTCTTCTTGCGGCACTAGACCGCCGCCTTCGATTTGAAGATCGTCTGGGTTCTCCAACTCGCGGATCTGAAGGCGCCTGTGAACCTCTAGGCGAGGGTGGAAGCAAACAGCGTCTCTAACGGCGGCGATTAAGCTTCCACCGCCAATTATGAAGACACTGTGGTTTTCCCATGCTTTCAGCTCCTCATAGGGACCCTTGAGCTTTGGCCACGAAAGACTCCGGCTTTCTTATAAACTCCGTGAATCTCAGCCAGGACGCCCGATACTGCGCCGGCAGCTTCCTTTTCGCCAAGCAGTTTTCCCTCTTGGCCTCGCAGCGTTAAACACTCCTCGAGTGGGATCGAGCCACTTGGCAAGGACCCGGTCCACGGCATCCATACCAACCGGGTATGAGCAGGCCCAAAAAAACGCCAGTCTCTGCTTGACCCAGCGCCCGCCCACATACCGCTCGAAAATACGAAAAACACTCGAGTTTGTAGTGCCCGCTCCGATATCAACCTTAGCATATGGGCCCGCCGCCACCGCCGCTGAATGAAAAGGCCACCACAGGGCAGCTTCAGCCTCAGATCTGACCCAGTCGCGAACTTGGTCCGCCTAGCGTTCAGGCTCGGAGTCGGCGCCGTCGGCCCCACCGGCTCGAGACCCAGTTGCGTACTCGATTACACGCTTCCGGCCACCTGTTACGATACCACGGAAAATATGGACAAATACCGATGTTTCGTAACATCGGCCCCAAGAAGTCAACCCATTTCTATCCGGAGGGTGGTGGAGCGGGTTGTCCGGGGGGGTCCTGTGGAACATGCCCCCCGCGGGGCGCGATTTTCGGTTGACGTAGCCGCGGCGGGGGGAGTAGAGAGGAACGCCGGAGGCGGAGGGATGGACCAGCGCGCGCAGGAGGAACTGCAGAAGCACCTGGCTCACCTGCCCGGCTGGACCTTCGACGGGCGGGCGCTCATCCGGGAGTACCACTTCCCGGATTTCCGGACTGCCCTGGCCTTCGTGAACACCATCGCCGACCTTGCGGAGATTACCGGCCAGCACCCGGAGATCCGGATCGCGGGCTCCCGGGTGACCTTCGCGTGCAGCAACCGGATCACGAAGAAGGTCTTGCTCCCGGACATTCAGCTCGCCCGGCAGATCCAGAACGCCGCCGACTCCCAGGACGCCCTCGCCGGCTGACCCCCCACAACCGACTCGCGCTCTACCCCCCCGCGTTCAGACGCAGGACCTCCAGGGTGAGCGCCGCGGCGGCCGCGACATCTGCGAGAACGCAGTGCTCCTCCGGCGTGTGGATGGCCCGCTGCCCGCAGCCGATGGCCACGGCCTGGATTCCCAGGGCGTTGAAGACGTTCGCGTCTAGGCCGCCGCCGGTCCGGTGCGTCCGGACCTCGACGCCGACCCGGCGGCCGGCCTCCCGCAGGAGGCCGCCGAGGCGTGCATCGGCCGGCACCGCCATCCGGGAGTACTGGCGGGTGACCTCCACCTCCACCCGGGCTTCATGGCGCGTCCCGTCCACCGTGACCGTGTGCCGAGCGGCCGCCGCTTCGAAGCAGCCCCGCATGTGGGCGACCTGGGCTGCCAGCTTTCCCTCGTCGTGACTCCGGGCCTCGGCCCGGACCCGGACCAGCCCCGGGACGACGTTCACGGCGCTCCCCCCTTCAATGGTCCCGACGCTGGCCGTGGTCTCCTCGTCCAGCCGCCCGAGGTGCATGGCGGCGATGGCCTCGGCGGCCACCCGGATGGCGTTGATCCCTTGATCCGGTCGCAGCCCGGCATGGGCCTCCCGCCCGTGCACCCGGACCTCGAGCCGGTCCGCCGACGGGGAGGCCGTGACCACCTTTCCCGGCAGGTCCCCATCCAGGACGAGCGCCTCTTTCGCCCGGAGCCCTTGAGGGTCCAGGTGGTGCGCTCCTTGCAGCCCCACCTCCTCGCAGATGGTGAAGACGACCTCCACGTCGCCCCGCGGCACGCCCCCCTCCACCGCCGCCCGCAGGGCCTCAACAATTGCGGCGCACCCGGCCTTGTCGTCCGCCCCCAGGATCCCGCGCCCGTCGCTCCGGAGCAGGCCCGCGTCGCGCACCACCGCACCGGTCCCCCCGGGCACGTTGTCCATGTGGGCATTGAGGAGAAGCGGCGGGGCGCCCGCCACCGTCCCGGGCAGGCGCGCGATGCAGTTCCCCACCTCTCCCCCGACCGCCGCCCCTGCCGCATCGAAGGCGACCGTGGCCCCGAGCGCGCGCAGATCCTCGGCGAGCCGGGCGGCCACGGCCCCCTCCTTGCGGGACGTGCTCGGGATTCGAAGAAGGCCGATAAGGTGCTCGGTCAGGCGGTCGGGGCGGATCACTAGCGATCCTTGGCGCGAGTGGACCGGCGCCGGTCCTTCCCGCTTCGGCGCTCGGGGATGCCAGTGTGGATTCCCTTGTCGTCAACATAGACGATCTGGCCGGGGTCCACCCGGAGCCGGCGCCGCTCCCCCTTCCGACGGGCGGGCTTGGCGGGGGCGCGCTTCGAACCTTTGCCTGCCATGGTCGCCTCCTGATACTCGGGTGAGGGTTGAGACGGGAAAGGGATGAATGACAGGGGCCCGACGACGCCGCAGAGGCTCTGCGACGCGGCGGGCCCACCCGGGCGCCACGCTCTCTAGGCTGAAGGCGGCCGGCGCGCGCCCACCTCCGGCCTGTCCTTCTCCAGCAGTGCTCCAAGCGCCTCCGGGTCCGTCACCGGCGCCGAGCAGGTGAAATCCCGGCAGACGTACGCCGTCACCTGCCCGTCCACGGCCCGCTTCCCCTCGACGAGAGACCCGGTCAGGGTGACGGGTGCGGCCGGGTCCACGTGGGCCACGACCCGGTTCGGGATGTACCGGCGGTGGACCGCCTCGAGCATCGTCTGCATCGCGGTCGCCTCCCGCGGCCCCACCAGGACGATCTCCACCGGACTCCGGACGGAGAAGTCGAGGGCCAAGAGAAGATGCCCGAAGCCGGAGGGGCTCTGCTCCATCGCCCGGAGCAGGGTCCGGAAGACCCGGTCGGCCATCTTCCCGTAGGCCTCCTCTCCCAGGGCCGAGGCGAGCCGGAGGAGGTTCAGCGTGGCCACCGCCGTCCCGGAGGGGATGGCCTCGTCGTAGGCCGATTTCATCCGGGCGACGAGCCGCTCGTGGTCCTTGCCCGTGAAGAAGAAGCCCCCGTCGGCCTCATCCCAGAACTGCTCCAGCGTGAGGCGGTGCAGGGCCTCCGCCCGCCGGAAAAAGCGGGGATCCAGCGTGGCCTCGTACAGGTCCAGGAGCGCGGCCGTAAGGAAGGCGTAATCATCCAGGTAGCCGTTTAATTTCGCCTCGCCCGCCGTCCAGGTCCGGAGCAACCGCCCGTCCCGGGTCAGGTGCTGCTCGATGAACTCCGCGGCCCGCACCCCGGCCTCGAGCGCCGCCCCGTGCCCCAGGGCCGCCCCGGCCAGGGCACAGGCCGAGATCATCAGGCCGTTCCAGGCGGTGAGGATCTTCTCGTCCCGGCCCGGCTTCACCCGGGCATCGCGCGCGCCGAACAGCTTGCATTTGATCTTCCCCAGGAGCATCGCGATCTCCTCGGGGCTCTTCCCGAACCGGCTGGCGAGCTGCTCCGGCGTCGCCACGACGTGGAGGATACTCTTGCCGTGCTCGAAGTTGCCGCTCTCGCTCACGTCGAAAGCCCGGCAGCAGAGCTCCCCCAGCTCCGGTTCCAGCACCCGGAGGATCTCCTCCTTCGTCCAGACGAAGAACTTCCCCTCCTCCCCCTCGCTGTCCGCGTCCTGGGTGCTGTAGAAGCCGCCGTCGGGGTGGGTCATCTCCCGCAGCACGTACCCGATGGTCTCCCGCGCGACCCGGGCGAAGAAGGGCTCGCCCGTCGCCTGGTGCGCGTGTACGTACACGGGGATCAACTGGGCGTTGTCATAGAGCATCTTCTCGAAGTGCGGGACGAGCCACCGGGCGTCCACCGAGTAGCGGTGGAAGCCCCCTCCCACCTGGTCGTAGATCCCCCCCTCGGCCATCTTCCGGAGAGTGAGGGTGACCATGTCGAGGGAGAACTTGTCGCCCCGCGCCCCCGCCCGCAGGAGCAGCTCGAGCGCCGACGGGTGGGGGAACTTGGGGGCCCGCCCGAAGCCGCCGTGCACCGGGTCCACGCTCCGGGAGAGGGCGCGGACCGCCGCCTCCACCACCGCGGCCGTCGGCGCGGCGGAGGAGGCCGGGAAGCGGTTGAGGTGGCTCAGGCCGTCCAGGAACTGGCCGACCGTGGTCCGGACCTCCTCCCGATCCTCCCGCCAGGCCCGGGAGACCGAGAGGAGGATCCGGTTGAAGGACGGGAGACCGTGCCGGTCGTCGGGCGGGAAGTACGTCCCCCCGTAGAACGGCTCCCCGTCGGGCGTGAGAAAGGCGGTGAGCGGCCAGCCCCCGTGTACCCCCATCATCTGGACGGCGCTCTGGTAGATCCGGTCCAGGTCGGGTCGCTCCTCCCGGTCCACCTTGACGCAGACGAAGTGCTCGTTCATCACCTGCGCGACGCGGGGATCCTCGAAGGACTCCCGCTCCATCACGTGGCACCAGTGGCAGGCGGCGTACCCGACGCTGAGGAGGATGGGCTTGTCCTCGGCCTTGGCCTTCTTCAGGGCCTCCTCCCCCCAGGCATACCAGTCCACGGGGTTGTGGGCGTGCTGCAAAAGATAGGGACTCGTCTCGTGGACGAGACGGTTCGTGTAGGTGTGGCTCATCGGGTCCTCGCGACCTTCAGGAGAGTGCGCCCCGGCTGGGGTGACTCAGCCCGAGTTTAACACACGGGAGGTTGCCTCACCAGGGGACGAGCGGGAGCGCCCGGATCAGGCCGCGGGCCAGGGCGGCGTAGAGCAGGCAGAGCGAGGTCACGGCGAGAGCGCGCGTGAGGAGGCCGCCGGCGAGGACGGCCCTCCCGTGCAGGCTGTGAGTGGCGGCGGCCAAGAGCGCGATTGGGAACGCCCCGACGGCGGCCATGCGCAGCAGGGCCTCGCCGGGGGTGAGGGTCTCCGCCCGGACGGCGACCGGGCCAAGCTGGAAGACGAGGTAGGCCCAGACCGACAGGGGGAGGGCCGCGGCCAGGAGGATGAGCGCCGCCAGCAGGCGGAACACCCTAGGCCTCCCCGAGTGCCCGCTGGAGAGTCCCGAGAAAAACCCGGATGTTCCGCGCGTTCTGCCCCAGGTCGGCCCGCCCCACGCGAGGGGCGGAGCGGACCGAGACCAGGGTGCGCCCCTCCCCCGCGGCGATCCGGATCGTCACGTCATCCACGAACCGCCAGAGACGGGTGCGCGCCTCGGCCTCGATGAGGCCGGCGGCGGGGTCGGTCCTCACGACGGTCCAGCGGGGGAGCGTGCGAGCTACGGTGAGAGCCGCCCCGAAGACGCGGGCCGGGGGGAGCGCCACGGTCAGGGGTTGCAGGTCGGGATACTCCGGCGTCTTGCCGGTCTCGACCCGGTTCAGCACCGGCCAGAAGAGGACCATGCCCATCCGGGCGAGCGAGGGAAGGACGAAGAAGGCGACGACGGCGACGGCCCCGGCAAAAGCAATGAGACGGAAGAAGCGGCTCACTACGGCGTACCCGGCACCGCGGCAATCTCCCCAGGCGCTGCGTGCAGGATAGCCCACCAGCGGACCGCTAGCGGGCTCTCCGTGGCGTTGAAGATCGTGAAGGTCCCATCGGGCGGCGTGGGGGCGGCAGCGAAGAGGCCCCCGGCAGGAACCTGATAGGAGACACGGCCCTCGGGTGAGACGACAGCCAGGTGGACAGTGACCTCCGCCGCCCCGAGACCGTGCCGGACGGTGGCCTGGCCCGGCTGGAGCCGCGCGAAGCCCAGCGGGTCGGCGACGGGGTCCGCGAGCTGGCGGGCCGATGGCGGGACCTCCACCACCCCGGAGGCGACCATGGGCAGCGCCTCCAGAAGACCGGTGAGCGTGCGCTCGAGGGCCTCTACGCGCTCCCGAAGGGCCCGGACCTCGCCGGCGAGGGCGCCCACTCCAGGGGACGACGCTGCCCCGGGCGGAGCCGGAGCGACGGGTGCCGGGCCCGGAGCCGGAGGGGCCGGGGCTCGTGGCTCTGCCGGCCCCATCTCCACCACGACCCCGGGTGGCTCCGACTCGGGCGGGGCGGTGGGCCTCGGCGGGGGCGGCGCCTGCTCCGCCCACGCGAGGCTCGCCCCAGCAACTACAAGGAAAGCCAAGAGGAGAAGGGAGACCTGAACCCGGCACCATCCGCGGCGAGGACGCATACCGCATTCTCGTTGTCCAAGGACCAGTTTGTCAAACGGGGAGGTGGAGGCGCCAGGTGTAGATCGCGGCAGCCAGCGGGCAACGGCGCGGGACGTTTGCGAGGAGGCTCCCCGTGGGTATCCTCTCAGCGTTCGTGGACCCCATGCCCACTGGCTCCGCGGAGACAAACGTCCCCGGCCAGCCCTCTCAGCGCGGAACCCGGTGGGTATGGAACACCGACCTCCTAGACGCCGCCGTACAGGTAGATCGGCCCGGTCGGCTGCGGGACGCCCCCTTCGGGCTCGAGCGTGACGGCAGCCGCCGTCACCTGGGCGGCTTCGGGCGGAACCGGGACCCGCAGCGCCCCGTCGCCCGTCTCGCTGGTCTGGAACGTCCCGGCGCTGATCTTCGCCTCCCGGGTGATGAACCAGAGCTGATAGGTCTTCCCGGGCGGGGCGGGCGGGAGACGGTAGACCTTGAACTCCCAGACGTTCGGAGCGGTGTACCAGAAGATCCGGCCGACGGCGGCCGGCGCGTCCTGGAAGCGGGCGAGGCTGACGATGCGGACCTCCGGGGACCGGAGACCCTCTATGGCCTCCTGCTGGCGGGCCACCAGGACCTCCAGTCGGCCCCGCTCCGCCTCGAGCAGGGCCAACTGTCGCCAGGCATTCTGGAGGCCCCAGCCCAGGAGAAGGGTCAGGGCCACTCCGGCCAGGGCGAGTCCCCAGGCTGCCGGGGCCCAGCGCCGCCACCAGGCGGGAACGACCGGCAGCTCAGGCCGCTCGGCGCGGGGGGTGGCGCGCGCCCTGCCCTCGGCTCGGCCCCGCTGGAGCAACCGAGCGCGGACAGCGGGAGGCGGGTCCGCCAGGGGCGAGGCGTATGGCAACAGGTCCAGGGCTTCCCGCAGGGCGCGCAGCTCTTGCTGGCACGCGGGACATCCCGCCGCCAGGTGCGATTCCAGCTCGCGCCGCTCCTCGGGCGCAAGGGCGTCCAACACGTACAGGCCCCAGCGCTCCCTCAGCTCCTCGTGGGTCATCCCGTGCTCCCGCCCGTCACGTCTTTCAGGATCTCCCGGAGCCGCAGCAGTCCGAGACGCACCCTCGTCTTGACGGTCCCGAGCGGGGTCCCGGTGCGCGCGGCGATCTCGACCTGGGTCAGCCCCCCGTAATAGGCCAGCTCGATAGCCTCCCGCTGGTCCGCCGGCAGGCGGGCGAGGGCCGCCCGGACCTGCCCCCGCAGCTCCCCGAAGATCACGTTCACCTCCGGGTTCTCCGCGTGCGGCGGGCTCCCCCGCTGCTCCACTGCGGCAGCCTCAACCGTGGCGGCCTGCCGCTGCCGGGTGCGCACGCGGTCCAGGGCCCGGGACCGGGCGATGGCATAGAGCCAGGTGAAGGGTGCGCCGCGCCCGGGGTCGTAGCGGTCCGCCTGCTCCCAGGCTTGCCAGAAGACCTCCAGCAGAACCTCCTCGGCCTCCTCGCGACGCCCGAGGATCCGAAGCAGGCAGCCGAAGATGGCACTGCTGTAGAGATCATAGAGGCGCGCGAGGGCCTGCTCCTCCTTCTGCGCGACAGCCCTCAGCAGGGCAAGGGCCTCCCTGGCCTCCTTACGGCTCTCTGCGGGCCCCGGATTCACTGCACCCCCCGGAAGTTGCCGAACTATCCCCGGCTCCGCCAGCTCAGGCCGCCAAAGTCCGGCCTATCCTCCACACCCCCGGTGGCCTTGTCAAGGCGCGCGCGAGGGACGGCCTTGCGCCCAAACTTTCACGCCATGAATCCGGCTGCCCGGCGCGACCGTATATCCCGGCGAACCCCCTGGAGGAGGGAGGAGCCAGGAGATGAGCCCAGCCCACATCCTCGTACTCGCCTGCGCCGCTGCTCTCGTCCTCGCCGGCTGCGGCGGCGCCGCCTCCGGACCCCGGGCAGGCTGGGAGGGGACCGGCGGGAAGCGGGCCGCGGTCACTATCCAGACCTTCCAGTTCCGGCCCGTCCCCCTCGGAGTAAAGGCCGGCACACGGGTCACCTGGACCAACACCGACGACATCGAGCACACGGTCACCTCGGGGACTCCCGAGATCCACGACGGCCGGTTTAACACGCCGTTGGACAGCAAGGGCGCCACCTTCAGTTTCACCTTCACGGAGCCCGGGACCTACCCGTATTTCTGCGATCGGCACAACGAGATGCGCGGTGAAATCCGCGTCAACTAATCACGAAAGGAGGGCGATGAACAGGTCCGCGTGAACCAGTGCCGAGTGAAGAGCAATGAACCAATCCACTTCATGCAATCCCGAAAAGGAGCAAAGTAATGAAGCGCACGTTCGTACGAGTGGCCGGGGTAGCGGCCATGGTTGCGCTACTGACCGCGGCCTGCGGCGGGATGATGAGCAAGCCGACCTCCACCACCCCGGCGGCCCAACTGCGGACAGGGCTCAACACCCTGCTCAGCGAGCACATCTACCTCGCTGCTGCCGCCACCGGAGCGGCCCTGGACGGGCGTGAGGCAGAGTTCAAGGCCGCGGCGGGGGCGCTCGACGCCAACTCGGTCGCGATCTCCAAGGCGATCGGCTCGGTCTACGGGCCCGACGCGGAGAAGGCCTTCCTGCCCTTGTGGCGGAAACACATCGGGTTCGCCGTGGACTACACCGTCGGGGTGGCCACCAAGGACAAGACGAAGCAGGACAAGGCAGTCGGCAACTTGGTCCAGTACACCCAGGACTTCGGCGCCTTCCTCAACTCGGCCAGCCCGGCCCTGCCCAAGAACGTCGTGGCGGACCTGGTCAAAACTCACGTGCTCACCCTCAAGGACGTGATTGACGCTCAGGCTGCCAAGGACCCGGTGAAGACATACACGGCCCTGCGCACGGCAGCCGGCCATATGCACATGATCGCCGACCCGCTGGCCGAGACGATCGTGAAGCAGTTCCCCGATAGGTTCGGCAGCTAGGAATCTGCCCCTCATTGGATCGTCCAGGAGGGTAAAGGGAGAAAGAGATGAGAGAGCTCAGGAAGCACAGGCTGTTTCGAGTCGCGGCGGCGGCCTTGGCGGCGCTGACCGGCGCCACCAGCATCCCCGTCGTGTGGGCGGCCAGCCACCGGGAGGCGCCGCTGATCGCGCTGGACCCGGCGGCGGACAACACCGACACCTACGCCTTCCGGAGCTGGGAGGACCCGAGTAAGGTGGTGTACATCGCGAACGTGATCCCGGGCCAGGAGCCCGGCGATGGCCCCAACTATTTCAGCTTCGACGACAACGTGCTCTACCGGATCCACATAGACAACAACCAGGACGGCGTCGCCGAGGACATCGTCTACGAGTTCCGGTTCACGACAGAGACCCGGCCCGTCCTAGGGTCGCTGAACTTTCCCCTCCCCTACGTCGGCAACCCCAACATCCCGATTCCTCAGCTCCAAGGGATCATCAAACTCGACGGACCCGGATCGGAGGGGCTCACTCGACGCCAGACGTATACAGTAACCGAGGTGCGCGGCAAGAAGCGGACGAGACTCTTTAAAGGTAAGACGCTCGTGGCTGTTCCGTCGAACGTCGGGCCGGCCACGATGCCGAATTACGAAGGCCTAGCCGCGCAAGGGATCTACTCCGATGGAGCCAGCGGGATCCGGGTCTTCGCCGGTCAGCGCGCCGAGACCTTCTATATTGACCTCGGGGCCGTGTTTGATACCGTGAACCTCCGCCGCTTCCCGCCAGTGCTCACCCCAGGGGAGGACGCCAACGATGCCGCGGACCCATTCGGGGTGAACCGGTTCAGCGGCTTCAACGTCAACAGCATCGCCATCGAGGTCCCGATCACGCGAATCACACGCGACGGCAGGCCGCCCACCAGCGACAGCAATTCCATCATCGGCATGTACGCCTCCACCAGCCGTCAGGAGAGAACGATCCAAAGGGGCGCCTCCGAGGATGTGGAGAAAGACGATGATGATGACGATGCTGACAACGAGGTGCTGCGCGGCAGGGGGAAATTCGTTCAGGTTTCGCGGCTGGCGAACCCGTTGGTCAACGAGCTGATCATCGACACTCCATTCAAGGACCGCTGGAACGCGTCGGAACCCGAGGACGAGAAGCAGTTCCAAGAGTTCTACAAGAACCCCTCGCTTGCGCTCGCGCTCTCTCTTATCTTCGGGATCGCTGTCCCGGCGGCGGGGCGGACGGACCTGATGAGTATCTTGCTGAAGTACCCGGGTCAGGCCCTGAGCGGGAACAACTGTGGCTCCCCCTGCGCGGAGCTCCTTCGGCTCGACCTCAGGGTCACCCCAACGCCCCCCGAGAGCCAGAAGCGGCTCGGCGGACTCGCAGGTGATACGGCCGGGTTCCCGAACGGCCGGCGGCCGAACGACGACGTCACGGACATCGCCACCCGAGTCGTCGCCGGCGTGCTCAGCGGCGACCCCTGTTGCACCGGGTTCCCACACAACCGGCTAGGCGACGGCGTCAACTTCCTTGGCGGCGCGCCCGGGGCAGGGACGTCCGACGGCCTGGCCTATGGGAGTGATGCCGGCGCAAAGCTCGACGTCACCCCAAACGGCATCGCGGCTGAGTTCCCGTTCCTCCCGACGCCGCACGACGGCCGCAACCGCCGGCACGTTGATTGTGTTCAGACGGGCGTAGGCAATGTCGAGACGGGCACGGGAGTCCCTTGCGTACCGTAGCGTAGCCGTTGCGCGGAGGGGGACTCACGTCCCCCTCCGCACCCCGCGCCCCGGGCGCGAAGACGCCCCGCCCGTGGCGCTCGCTGCCGGAGCGGTTCAGATTCCAGCCCGACCAGACAGGCACAAGCGATCTCGAAACGGACGGAGGTGAGCAGATGCGGGCTTCCCGACGTGCAGGGTTGGTGATCGCGTCGGCCTTCTTCCTCGTGGGGCTCTGGCCGGGAGCCCTCTTGGCACAGGGCACGACGCCGGACCGGAGCATTCTTTTCTATCAGGGAATGCTCCAGCGGAATCCCCGGGACGCCAGGACCTACTACCGATTGGGGGACGCCTACATCCAGAAAGCCCGGGAGAGCGGGGACGTCACCTACTTCGACCTGGCGGAACAGGCGCTTCGAAGGGCCCTGGAGATCCGCCCACAGTACAGCGATGCCTTGCGGCACCTGGCCTTTGCCCTCTACTCCCGGCACGACTTCGCGGGAGCGGCCAACGAGGCGGGAAAGGCGATTGCTCTCAACCCTGCCGACAGCCACGCCTACGGGATCCTCGGCGACGCCTACCTGGAGACCGGGCAGTATGGTCTGACCGCAGAGACCTACGAGAAGATGCTGCACCACCGGGCCGACCTCTACTCGCTCAGCCGCCGGGCCGGTCTCCGCGCCCTGCGCGGGGATGCGGAGGGTGCCATCGCCGATATGAAGCAGGCGATCGAAGTTGGCCGGGCGAGCGGACAGCCGAGGGAGAGCGTGGCCTGGGCTCAGTGGCAGTTTGGAAGCGACTATTTCGCCCTGGGAAATCTTCCGGGCGCCGAGGCGCAGTTTCTGGAGGCCCTCAAGACCTACCCGAACTACTACCGCGCGCTGGCCGGGCTGGCGCAGGTGCAGGCCGCCCAGGGAAAATACCCGGAGGCCATCGAGCTCTACCAGAAGGCTATCGCAATCATCCCTCTGCCCGACTATGCGAGCGCCTTGGG
>JAKEHP010000140.1 GCA_022614955.1 Candidatus Methylomirabilota bacterium | reverse complement strand
TCTCAAGAAGGGGGAGGCGGTCGCCGCCCCGGTGGGCTGAGCAGTCATGGCCACCCTCCAGGACATCCGGCGTCGGATCCGGAGCGTCCAGAGCACCCAGAAGATCACCCGGGCCATGAAGCTCGTGGCGGCGGCCAAGCTCCGTCGCGCCCAGGAGCGGATCCTGGCGGCCCGTCCCTACTCCAACAAGATGGACGCGGTGCTCGCCAGCCTGGCCCTGCGGGCCGACCGCTCCGCCCACCCTCTCCTGGTCCACCGGGCGGGCAATCGGAAGGTCCTGGTCGTCATCGCGGCTGACCGGGGGCTGTGCGGAGCGTTCAACAGTAATATCCTCCGGTGCTCCCTGGAGTGGCTGCGCCAGCAGGGAGAGGCGGAGGTGGCCCTGACACTCGTCGTGGTCGGACGGAAGACCAGTGACTTCTACAGGCGGCGGCCCGTCACGGTCCGGGCCGCCTATGTGAACTTCTTTGACCGGCTGGCCTACGAGCACGGGGCCGAGATCGGCCAGGAGCTGGTCCGCGCCTACGCGGAGGATTCGGCCGACGAGGTCCACCTCTGCTACAACGAGTTCAAATCGGCCGTCACCCAGCGGGTCACGGTGGTGAAGCTTCTCCCCATCGAGCCGCTGCCGGTGCCGGAGGGAGAGGTGCCGGTGGATTTCCTGTACGAGCCCTCCGCAGCCGTCATCCTGAACCGGCTCCTCCCGAAGCACATCGAGGTGCAGATCTACCGGGCCCTGCTGGAGTCGCTGGCCGCGGAGTACGGGGCCCGGATGACCGCCATGGACAACGCCACCAGGAACGCCGGCGAGATGATTGAGGTCCTGACCATCTCCTTCAACAAGGCACGGCAGGAGCGGATCACCAAGGAGTTGCTGGAGGTGGTGGCCGGCGCGGAGGCGCTGCGGGCCAGCAGGTAGGCCCGGGCGGATTTGGCAGGAGGATGGCATGAACGAAGGCCGCATCGTGGAGGTCATCGGGCCGGTGGTGGACGTGGAGTTCGCTCCGGGCAAGCTCCCGGCCATCTTCACTGCCCTCGAGGTGCCAGAGAAGCAGATTACCGATATCTTCTCCTACAGCCAGCGCCTGGTCCTTGAGGTGGCCCAGCACCTGGGGGAGAGCCGGGTCCGATCGGTGGCCCTCTCGGCGACCGACGGGCTAGTGCGGGGGATGCGGGTCGTGGACACCGGCGCCCAAATCACCATCCCGGTGGGGAAGGCGACCTTGGGCCGCATCATGAACGTCATCGGAGAGCCGGTGGACAAGCAGGGAGCCCTCACCTCCGATATCCACTATCCAATCCATCGGCCCGCACCTTCCTTCGAGGAGCAGGCCACCTCGGCCCAGATGCTGGAGACCGGGATCAAGGTGGTGGATCTCCTGGAGCCCTACACCAAGGGGGGGAAGACCGGGCTCTTCGGCGGGGCCGGCGTCGGGAAGACCGTCATTATTATGGAGTTAATCCGCAACATTGCCATGGAGCACGGCGGCCTCTCCGTCTTCGCGGGCGTGGGGGAGCGGACGCGGGAGGGGAACGACCTCTGGCTGGAGATGAAGGAATCCGGGGTGATCAACAAGACAGCCCTGGTCTACGGCCAGATGACGGAGCCGCCCGGCTCCCGCCTGCGCGTGGGCCTCACGGGTCTCACGGTGGCCGAGTACTTCCGGGATGTAGAGGGGCAGGACGTGCTGCTGTTCATTGACAACATCTTCCGATTCACCCAGGCGGGCTCCGAGGTCTCGGCCCTGCTCGGCCGGATGCCCTCAGCAGTTGGGTACCAGCCGACCCTCGGAACCGAGATGGGCGAGCTGCAGGAGCGGATCACCTCCACCCGGAAGGGCTCCATCACCTCGGTGCAGGCCATCTACGTCCCCGCCGACGACATCACCGACCCGGCGCCGGCCACCGCCTTCGCCCACCTGGACGCCACCACCGTCCTCAGCCGGCAGATCGTCGAGCTGGGCATCTACCCCGCGGTGGACCCACTGGCCTCCACCTCCCGGATTCTGGACCCCCGGGTGGTAGGGGAGGAGCACTACAGTGTCGCCCGGGCGGTCCAGAAGGTCCTGCAGCGCTACAAGGACCTCCAGGACATCATCGCCATCCTCGGGATGGACGAGCTGTCCGAAGAGGACAAGCTCGTGGTGGCCCGCGCACGGAAGATCCAGCGGTTCCTGTCGCAGCCCTTCTTCGTAGCCGAGCAGTTTACCGGCCAGGCGGGTCGCTACGTTCCGGTGAAGGAGACCATCAAGGGGTTCCGGGAGGTGATCGAGGGGAAGGCGGACGATCTTCCGGAGCAGGCCTTCTACATGGTGGGGACCATCGAGGAGGCCCGGCAGAAGGCGGAGCAGTTAGCTGCCGCCAAGTAGGAGGCGGGTGGCGCATGGCCACGGCGGAGATCCCCCGGACCTTCCTGCTGGAGGTGGTGACCCCGCAGCGCCTCGTGGTGAGCGAGGAGGTGGAGGAGGTCATCGCCCCCGGCGCCGAGGGCTACTTTGGGGTCCAGGGGGGCCACCTCCCCTTCATGACCACGCTCCGGTTCGGCGAGCTGGCCTACCGGCGTGCCCGAGGGGAGGAGCGGCACCTGACCGTCTCCTGGGGGTACGCGGAGGTCCTCCCGACCCGGGTGAGCGTCCTGGCGGAGGCGGCCGAGCGGTCCGAGGAGATTGACACCGCCCGGGCCGCGGAGGCCCGCGACCGGGCGCTGGCGCGCCTGGCCAAACTCGGCGACAGCACCGTGGACTTCGTCCGGGCGCAGGAGGCCTTGACGCGGGCCCTCCTGCGCCTGGAAGTGGCCGGCAAAAAGCGGTAACCGGGAGAGGTAAGGAGGGGGCGGGGGCCGGGGCCTGCCGCCCCCTTTTCTTCGCCCATGTGGCATCTGCCCGATTGGATCCCGGCCCTCCTGCTCGGCCATCCGGACCGATCCGCCGCCCTCTCCCATCGGGATGCCCGCCTGGTGGCCTACGCCCAATTCGTCGCCGCCTTCTCCTGGAACTACGTTTACGTCTTCCTCCCGTTCTATATCCTCCGGATCAGTCCCCACGACCGGGAGACCACCCTCCTGTGGATCGGGCTCATCCTGGGGGTGACGGGGGCGGCCTCCACGCTGTTTGCCCCCCTCTGGGGTGCCATGGCCTCCCGGGTGAGTCCCAAGCTGCTCTACGAGGTCGGCATCCTGATCCAGGTGGGCCTCTTCGCCTGCTTCGCCCTCACCACGAGCCTCCCCGTGCTCTTCCTCCTCCGGATGGCAATCGGGATGGTCGGGGGGACCTCCACCATGGGGCTCATCCTGATTTCGGCCGCCTCCGACCACGAGCGGATCACCTCCAACGTGGGCTTTTTCCAGTCCGCCATGACACTCGGACAGATCACCGGACCCGTCGTGGGGGCCTTCTCGGCGGACCTCTTCGGGTTTACCCCCACCTTCCTCCTCGGATCGGGCGTGCTGCTCCTCGCCTTCTTCGCCGTACGGCTGCGGGTCCCTTGGGTGGATCGGCTCATCCCCCGTCCGCCCGAGGTGCAGATCACGCGCCGCCGCTTCGTGGCGGGCTGGCTGGTCTGCTTCACCGCCACGTTGCAGATCGTCTTTCTCCCCAGCGTGCTCCCCGAGATCCTGCGGGAGTTAGGGGTGGCCGACGCCAGCGCGGTCCGCGTGGCCGGGGGCATCGTCTTCGCCTACGGTCTCGCTGCGGCGGTGGGGGCGGTCCTGGTGAGCCGGGGGGCAGGGCGGTTCGGCCGGCGGCGGACGGTTCTGATCGCCGGCGGGCTGGCCTCCCTCTTCCAGGTGGCCCTGTGGCTTCCGGGCTCCGTCGGCCTTTTTACTGCTCTTCGGATCCTCCAGTGCGGGCTCATCGCCGGCGTGATCCCCATCGTCTTCGCCCAGGTCGCGGAGGGGGCGCCCGGGGCGCGCATCGGCTTGATCAACACGTCCCGCTTCTCGGGCAACGCGGCCGGGCCCCTCCTGGCGACGCTCTTCTTTGCCCACTCCTCGCCGCTCCTCCTCTACGGGACCCTCGCGGCCCTGACCCTGCTCTCCCTCGCCGCCTTCTACCGGACCCCGCTCACCCGCGTGCGCCCGGCCTGACCATGCCCCCTCGCCGCGCCGCTGCGTCATCTGCCACCGGCCGCTTAGCGAGGGGGACGATCGCTGGTTCCCCTCCTGCTCCGAGCGGTGCAAGCTGGTGGACCTGGGCCGGTGGCTGGGAGAGGCCTACCGGATTCCGGGGCCCGCGGTCGCCCGGGAGGACCCGGCGGCGCCGAGATGGGAGGAGGCGGGCGGGAACGAGGGATGAGGGCGGGGCCGGCTACTGGAGGTCCTGTGTGATGCGCCGGAGGAGGGGCTCGGGGGTGAGGGGGCCGAGGCCGAGGTGCTGGAGGAGCGTCTCGAGGGTGGGTCGTAGGCCCTGTCGCCAGAGCTCCCGGAGGAAGGGGCCGGTCCGGTCGTTGCGGTACCAGTCCTCGTCGAAGCGCTCCCGCAGGCCGTCGGCGAGGAGGGCCGCCCCCATCCAGCCCCGGAGGGTGTGGGCCGACGCGCAGAAGGGGTCTGCGTCCGCCAGGGCCAACTCGGGCGACACCTCCGCGGCCGTTGCCTGGCCCAGGAGGTATCGGTAGGCCTCGACCCGCACTTCTCCGTTCCTGCCCTCGGGGAGCAGCAGCTCATGCTGAAGCGTGGCGGCCGAGCGCCGGAGAAGGCCGAGGAGCTTCAGGTGGGCCACCCAGAGGGCGTCCCGGGGCTGGCCGACCTCCAGGAAGCGCGTCAGCCAGCCCGCCTCTCGGACCAATCCCTCCAGCAGCGAGGCGTGGACCTCTGCTACCGACGCATCCCCCAGCCGCCTCTCTTCAACCGGGAGGTTCCCATCGGTGTGGGCGCAGTGCAGGGCGTGGCCAAGCGCGCGCCAGAAAGCTTCATACGCCTCCAGGCCGGAAGCCGCCCGGGCGACCAGGTAGATCCGATCCGGCACCTCGGACGGCGCCACGAAGGGCCGCGGGGCCTTCCCGGGCCGCTCCTCCAGGTCAAGCCGGATGCGGCCGGCCGCGGTTAGGTCAAGGCGGAGCGCCCGAAGCGTGACCTCGGCGGCTGGGAGGAGCAGGCGCTCTGGGAAGAGGGGATCCAGCCAGGATGCCCGAAAGAGACGGAGCAGGTCATGTCGCCGGGCCTCCTTGAGCCGGACGTGAAGGTGGCGACGTAAAGCCCAGGCCAGGGTCTCCTCATACATGCCCTCGGTCTGCTCCAGGATCGCCTGGGCTTGCGCCGCCAGCGCCTCGAGGCCCGCCGGGCCCAGCGTTCGGCAGAGACCGGCCACCCCGGCGTACCCGAGGGCCGCGGCGCCGTCCTGGATGCGGGCCAGGACCTCCGCGCGCAGGGGACTCACGGCCCGGAGCGCTTCGGCGTGGGCCGCTTCCATCCGCCCCCGCATCGTGCGGTCCGGCTCATCCCGGAGGGCCGCTTCGAAGTCCGGCAGGGGAATTTCCCGTCCCTCGACCCTGAGCAGGGCCGCCGCCTCGGCGGCGGCGAGCCGGTCGCGCAGGGGGGCGACCCCCACCTCCAGGAGGTGCCGGGCGGTGAACGCCGCCAGGGCCCGCAGCCGGGCGCGCTCCGGGCCCTCGGGGGCCGCGGCCCATGCCTCCCGTACCTCCTGGTGGAGCGTCGGGGAGGCCAGGCGGCCGAACCGCTCGTAGAGGGG
>JAKEHP010000139.1 GCA_022614955.1 Candidatus Methylomirabilota bacterium | reverse complement strand
GACTGGCCATGCAGGTGCATGGGGTGCGCCTCCATGCTCATGTTGGAGAACCGCACTCGGACGAGGTCGCCCCGGCGCACCTGTAATGGATCCGTCCGCGGATACTGCTTCCCGTTGATGGTCCAGACGTCGGAGCCCATCATCCCGCCGCTGAGCGTGAGGGAGAATTCCGGCTGCCGGTCTGAGGTGGGGGCGGGCAGGACCTCTTTGCCGCGCCCGATACCATACCGCCAGAGGCTCAGGTCGATGGTCCCCTCGATGGGTGCTTCGGGTATTCTTCCCTCATGTCCCTCGTACACGACGGCCACCTGCTCCCCGGCCCCCGGGTGGCCGGGCTCCGCGCAGTAGAGGAGCCAGGCGCCGGGGCGCTCGGCCACAAACAGCACGTCGTACCGCTCGCTGGGGGCGATCGGCACCGCATCCACCTCCACGGGCCGGACGAGGGGGTTGCCGTCGGTATGCGTCACCTTCAGCCGATGGCCGGCCAGCCGGATGACGTGGGTATGGTCGGCGCTGGCATTGATGAGGCGCAGGCGGACCCGCTCGCCCTTGCGGACCCGGAGCGGCTCGGTGGCGGGGTAGGCCTTCCCGTTGATCGTCATCGTGTCGTACGGAACGTCCTGGCCACCACCCATCATCCCGCCCATGCCTCGGCCGCCCATCATCCCGCCCATGCCGCGACCCATTCCCCCGCCCATCATGCCACCCATGCTCCCCCGCGCCCCCGCCGTCCCTTCGCGGGTGCTCGGGAGGGGCCGGCCCGTCCCCGTGAGCCAGTCGTCGAGGACGAGGGTGTATTCCCGGTCGGAGGGGAAGGGGTCCGCATCCGCCGGCTCGATGATGAGGGGGGCATAGAGGCCCAGGTCGAGCTGCTTGTGCTCCTGGAAGTGGGTGTGGTACCAGCGGGTGCCGGCGGGCCGGGCCTCGAACTCATAGATGAACGTCTCGCCCGGCTTCACCGGTGCCTGGGTCACTCCCGGCACCCCGTCCATCGGGTTCGGGACGTCCACGCCGTGCCAGTGGATGGTGGTCGGCTCGGGCAGCTCGTTCTTGAGAACGATCCGAACCCGTTCTCCTTCCCGGAGCCGGAGCTCCGGGCCAGGGACCCGGCCGTTGTAAGACCACGCCTTGATGACCTTGCCCGGGGCCAGCTCCCACCGGGTCTCCTTGGCGACGAGCGCAATCTCGCGCACGCCGCCCGCTGGGGGAGCCTCTGCGGCCCGGCCTGGTCGGGGGAGCAGGACACTCCCGCCTGCCGAGAGGAACAGGGTGCTCAGCCCCGCCTGTCCTGCCAGCGACAGGAAGCGGCGGCGGGAAATCCATCTGTCATCAGGTGCCATCTGGTGTTCCATCATTCCTCTCCCCTGCTGTGCGCAGTCCATCTTCACAGTCTTTGCTCGCTGTCGGTCATGACTTGAGCTTCATCTATTGCTGTCCTCCCGGCCCCATCATGCCGCCCATGGAGCCCATCATCTCCATCATGCGGACCATGCCGAGCATCGTGTCCCCGTTGCCCATTCGCCGGGCCATCTCCATCATGGCCGCCATGGCCTGGGGGGCCTGGTCGCTCTGCATGAACCTCTGCATCTCCTCCATCCCGCGGGCCGTCGCCGGCGTTCGCTGCTGGAGAGCGCCCCCCGACGAGCCTTGTGATTGCTTAACGAGTTCCACGAATTTCGCGCGTTGCTCAGGCGTGAGGACCCCCTTGCCTTCCTCGATCACCTTGATCCGAGCCAGGCGCAGGTCCGTCCGGATGGCTTCGGCCTCTTTCAGCTTCGCCTCGACCGCCCGCAGGTCAACGGGCCCGGGGCCGAGCAACTGGTCGAGGTCCCGTTCGATCTTCTCCAGGGTTTCGCTCTTCTTCCGGGCTTCCCTGGCGAACGTGTCCCGTAGGGTGAAGAGCCGGCCGATCTGCTCCGCCGAAAGTCCCAGCTCCTCCCGCTGATCCAGCATGACGGTGATCCAGGGGCGATCGTTGGTGGCGCCAGCCCCCATCGTCCCGCCGCCCATCATGCCTCCGGGACCCATCATGCCTGGACCCATCGTCCCGGGACTGGGCTGCTGGCCCGGCCGTTGCGTCTGGCCTTGCTGTTGGCCCGGGCCCATCATACCACCGGGGCCCATCATCCCCGGCCCCATCTGGGCCAGGGCCGTGCCGCCGACGACCAGAACAAGAACTGCCACGAAAACAACCCACCCTCTGCTCATGGTCCTGCTCCTTTCTGTGGCAAGACCGCGTTAGGTATTATGCCCCCACATTATCTCACCCTCCGTGGGGCCCCCGCAAAAGCGTCCACGGGGTGTTGGCGCTACCGCCTAGGAGCCCTACCGGATGGACCGGTAGTCTGCGCCACGCCCCTCCGCACTCACGGCCCCTCGCAAGGCCTCCTCCATCTTTCCGGCCAGGAGATCCCCCTCAATCGCCCCGATGTGCTTATAGGTGATGAGGCCATCGCGGCTGATGAAGAAGGTCTCCGGTAGGCCGTAGACGCCGTAGTCGATGGCGATGCGGTTCTGGGGGTCCCGCCCGTTGGGGTAGGTGATACCGAACTCATGGAGGAAGCTGCGGGCGCTTGCCTCCCGGTCCTGGATGTTGACGCCCAGGAAGACCACCCCTCGGTCCCGGTAGTGGCGCCATGTCACCTCAAGGAGCCGGGCCTCCGCCCGGCAGGGCGGACACCAGGAGGCCCAGAAGTTCAGGAAGACGACCCTGCCCCTGAACTCGCTGAGCCGGACTTGTGAGCCGTTGAAAAGGGTGAGCTGGAAGTCCGGCGCCGGCGTTGCGACGAGCGGCGAGGGGATGGCCCGCGGGTCCCGGGTGAAGCCGTACGCCAGGAGTCCTAGGAAGGCCAGGACCGGCGCGAGGACCAGCGCAACCCGCCACCAGCGCCGGCGCCTCGCCGGACCGGCTGCCTGGGGCGCCGTTGCGGAGATTCCCTGGTCCATGCCGGTCCGTTCAGGCTCGGCTGAAGGTGCCGCAGCCGGCTGACGCACGCCGCGTCCGGTTCCCACCGCGGACGGGTGCGCGGCAGGGGTCATGCCTGGCCCCCCGGAGCAGGGTCCGCAGGTCCAGGCGGAGTCGCTGCGGGACGTCCGGTCCGCTGCCGGAGTAACTGCCCCGGGCGGCGTCCAGCGCGTTCCCCAAGGTTCCGGGTCATCACCGGTTCTCACCCTCCGCTGCCTCGAGTTCGGAGCGTGACCCCGGGCGACCGGTCGAGGCAGCCGGGCTCCGGCTGGCCGGAGAGTGCGTCCGCGGCCAGAAGGCCGGCACCCGGCCGGCGTAGGCCGTGAACCGCTGCCCGAAGCGGGAGGCGAGCTCCCGGTCTTCCCGCCGGGCGAGGCGGACATACATCACGATCAGGACCGGTGCCATGAAAAGGGTCAGAATCGTCGGCCACTGGACATTGAACCCCACTACCACCAGGATCAGGCCGAGGTATTGCGGGTGGCGCAACCGGCTGTAGATCCCGTCGGTCACGAGCGTCCCCCTCCCCTGGTAGACCCGACGCCATCCCAGGGCCAGAAGACTCACACCGGTGAGGATCAGGGCGACGCTGGTCACCATCACGGCGTAGACGCCCCAGGCGAGGGGCACCACGCCCAGCCGATCCAGCAGGTACGCCCAGAGGTGGCTTTCCTTGAGCCCGAATGCCTGGGGAGGGACCTTCAGGGCCGGGGCGAGCAGGTAGATGGTTAGCGGGAGGCCGAACATCTCGGTGAAGAGCGAAATCAGGAAGGCGGTGGCCAGCCCCGCTGTCTGCCACTCAGCCCGGCGGCTCGGGCGGAGAAAGCCCCAGAGAAAAGCGCCAAAGACCCCCGAGGCGAGCAAGACGCCCGGCCAGTTTCCGTACCAGGCCTCATGGCCAATGACCTCGCCCGTACCCGGCAGGTGGCTCAGCGTCCAGAGGAAGAGAACAGCCCCCACTCCAATGACCGCACTCAAGAGTAAAGTCCGTCCGGTGGTCCGCCACCAGTCGATCCACGCAGGCTGCTTCAGCATCCTCAATCTCCCTTTCCTCGCGCCGTGCGCTCACGGGCCTCCGCCAGATAGGCCTCAGCGTGGTCCTCGGAGCAGAACCCCTGCTCCCCCCGACGAATCTCCGGGACCGCGTCCCGTCCGCACATCGGGCAGTACCGGGCGAAGTCCTCCCGGTGCCCGTCGCGGCTCTGGGTCATCTGCCGCATTGAAGGATGGCTCCTGTGGCACGTGCTCTTGTCTTCGGCCTGGCTCTGGGCCCCAGAGCCTCCGGATGGTCACGCTCTGCGGCCGCGGCGGAAGACGAGCAAAAAGTACAGGGCCCCGATCGCCAGAATCCACCAGAGATTCTCCATAGCCACTCCTCTCTCCCGTGGCGCGCCAATTATCGGCCAGGATCGTCGCCGGGTTCCCTCATCTTTCCGCCGGTTCCCGGCTTTCCTGCTCCCGGCTCCTTCCCCCCATGGTCCATGCGCTTCATGCCGCGCATCATGAAGTACATCCCCAGGGGGCAGGCCAGGAGCGCTGCAATGCTCAGGAGGGAGGAGCCGACGGCCGCAAAGGCGCCCCCGGTGCCCGCGACCAGCGGCACGAGAGCGAACAGCAGGAGCGCGCCCCCGCAGCACGCCCCCATCTTCAAGAGACTCCAGGTGCCGCCCTTCTTCGGGGCGCTCGGAGTGGCCGCTGCTCGGGTCACCCTCTGGGCTGCCTCACCGGTTGTCCCTCCCCGCCCCCGGATCTCCCCGGCGAATTCGGCCACATGCGCCTCGGAACAGAAGTACTCGCTGAACCGGAAGAGGGGCGGGTCCGCTGCGTCGAGGCCGCAGATGGGACAGGAGTGCCCGGCGGCCTCGACCTTCGCGGGGACAACGGTGCTTTCCTTTGTGGCTTGCGCTTTCGGCTCCTTCTCGTCCATCGGACTCCCTCCATGATACACCGCCGGCGGATGCGACCCTACCGCTGCCGACGCCAGCTCTTCCCGCCGTCGGCGCTCTTGAGGATCCCGAGCGCCGGGGTTCCGAGATAGACCAGCTCGGGCGTCGCCGGGTGAACGGCAATCGCGGCGACCGGCACGCCTAATAGCTCCCCCTCTACCTTCCTCCACGTCCTCCCTGCATCCTTGGAAACGTAGAGGCCGCTCCGCATCCCGACGTACATGACCTGCGGCTCCCCTGGGTTCACGGCGAACGCGTTCACCCGTTCACTGGTGGGCAGACCGCCCACCGGCTTCCAGCCTCAGAAGCAATCCGCGCTGCGGAAAAGCCCGTCGCTCGTGCCCCCGTAGAGGTAGATGCCGCCCATCCCAGTCGGGATGTTCACCGAGAGCAGCGCGCGGACGTCAGGGTTCTTCGGCCCGTCGTCCACCCGGGCCCACCGTCGCCCCGCGTCCAACGACCGGTAGAGCCCCTTCAGGTCCACCCAGGCGTAGAGCTTCCGGGGGTCATTCGGGTCCAGGGTCAGCGCATGCACGTCCATCGTCGGCAGCCCCGCCCGGGCGGCGAGCCAGCTCCGGCCGCCATCGGTGCTCTTGACGACCCCGAGGTCATGGCCGGCTGCGTAGAGGACCTCGGGCTGCTTCGGGTCCACCGCGATCGCCATGACATCCCGCCCCGGGAACTCTCCTTCCGGAGCGACCTTCGTCCAGGTCTTGCCCTCGTCGGTGCTCCGGTGCAGGCCGTCATGGGTGCCCATCAGGAGCGTCCCGTCCCGCGGATCCACGGCCAGGGCGTGCAGGTGGTCCATGTCGGGCGCGTCCGCACCCTTCGCGTGAGGATCCATGCCTTGCGCAGCATCCACCGGTGAGGTCAGTCCCAGCAGGCTGAAGACCGCGGCTCCCAGGACGAACGCCTTCCACGCGCGACGACGATCCATCCGTCTCAGCTCCTTTCTGCGCCCTCGGTCGGCGCCACGTCTGGGTCCCACTTTGAGGCTTCACCTGCCTCTCCCGCGACCCCGTCCCCTCAGATCCACCAGTACGTCAGCGTGTCGTTGATGCCCGCCGCCAGAAAGATGACACCGGCGATCGGCGTCAGCAGCCGGTTGAGGCGGCTCAGCCGCCGGAGCGAAGTCTCCGCGATGGCCGACCCGCCCACGATCAGGCCAACTCCTGCCAGGAGCGGGACTGCCGTCCCCGCAGCGAAGACTCCGGGAAACACCCAGCCGACGGGCGACCCCACCGCCAGGGGGAGCGTCAGGCCGAAAAACAGCCAGAAAAGCGTCGGGCAAAAGGCCAATGAGAAAACGAAACCCAGCAGGAAGGAGCCGGCCACACCCCGGCGGGGGATTCGGGCGGCCAGCCAGGCGCTCAGGCGCTGACCGAACTGCGGCTGGCTCGGGAGGAAACCGAGCAAGGCCAGACCGATGACAATCATGAGAGGGCCCAGGGCCTTCCGGATGACCTGGATCACCGGAATCGCCGCCGCATTCAGACCGCTCCCCACGCCCCAGGCTAGAATGCCGATCGCCGTGTACGCCGCCACCTTGCCCAGCGTGTAGGCCCCGGCCCCCCGGATGGGGGCGGTCGGGGACTCCACCTCCTTCGAGACGTAGGCCAGGGCGCTCAGGTTCGTGCTGAGCTGGCACGGCGCCGTGGAGCCCAGGATCCCGAAGAGCAGGGCGGAGAGGACGGGGGCCTCGACCCGCTCCGCCAGCGCCTGAAACGGCTGGCTGAGGGCGGCGCTCATCTGACTGAGGAAGAGGTACCACTCGGTCATGGCTTCAGTCATGGCAGCTCGCCCACCTCTCAGCGACAGTCAGCGCAACACCTCCTCGACCAGCCGCCGGGTCCCCTCGCTGGTCCAGTCCCAGGACCCGACCCCCTTGTGCCGGATCCCCCCCTCCCGATCGATGAGGAACATCGTGGGGATGAAACGCCCTTGATACAGGTTGAAGACCTCCGTCCGCGGGTCGAGGAGCGGCCGGTAGGGCAGATTGAACTCGGCCACGAAGGCGCGGACTGCCTGCTCGGCGGTCGGCCCCTGGTCAATGCTGACCGCCAGGAACTCTAGCCCGCGGTCCCGGTACAGGGCATGGGCGCGCCGGTTGGCGGGGGCCTCCTCCCGGCAGGAGGGACACCAGCTCGCCCAGAACATCAGCAGGACCGCCTTGCGTCCCCGGAAATCGGAGAGCCGGACCTGCTGGCGATCGAGGCTCGGCAGGACGAAGTCCGGCGCCACCGCGCCGACCTCCGGGCGGGCCTTCGGGTCCTGGATGGGCCGGAGCGGCTCGGCGGCAGGAGCCTGCCCGGTCATGGCGAGGGCCAGGAGCGAGGCGACGATCATTAGACCCTGGCAGGCGGGCTGCGGGAATCGGAATGGTTTCACGAGTCCCCCTCTCTACCGCCGCTGCCCCAGGAGCTCCTCGAGCTTTCCCCGCGACTCCGGCGTGGTCCAGTCCCGGAACCCGGGCTCCCGGGCCCGGATGATACCTTCCCGATCAATCAGGAAGGTCATGGGGATCCCGAAGACCCGGTACCGCCTCGCCACCTCCATATCGGGGTCGAGCAGCGCCGGGAACGTGAGCTTGAGCTCATCCATGAACAGCGCCACCGTCGCCGGGACCACCAGCCGGTGGCCCACGTCGATGGACACCGCCAGGATCTCGAGGCCTCGGGCTTTGTAGTCCTGGTAGGCCTGCTCCATCGTTGGCATCTCCAGGCGGCAGGGGACGCACCAGGTGGCCCAGAAGTTCAGGAGAACCGCCCGCTTCCCTCGGTAGTCTGCCAACCGGACCGAGCGGCCATCGACATCTGGCGCGGTGAAGTCGGGCGCCGCGTGGCCCACCGCCGGCTGGGGCTCCGTGGCCTCGCCCCACCCCGCCAGTACGAGCGTCAGCCCGAGCGCCGCGATAGCGATTCGGCGCCCGAGGTGCCCCTTCGCGCGCATTTCCTCCCCTGGCCCCTCACGCCTTCAGGATGCTCTGGGGGTACTGCACGGCCGGCGGCGCCCCCGGGGCCATCCGGTAGAGGGCGCTCTTATCCACGATGAGCTTCCCCTCCGGGGTCCGGACGATCTTGACCCGGTCGAG
>JAKEHP010000138.1 GCA_022614955.1 Candidatus Methylomirabilota bacterium | reverse complement strand
GTCCACGCCCCGATCGGCCTTCCTATCGGCGCGGAGAATCCGGCCGAGATCGCGGTGAGCATCCTGGCCGAGATCGTGGCGGTCCGCCGCGCCGACCGCCGCCGAAGTGCCCCCTGAGCCTTCTTTCCCGCCGGGATTTGCCTAGACAGCCTCCAGACGCTATGTTAGTGGTATCGGCAGGCGCGTTGGCGCGGTCCATGCACGTGCCCCGGATCACCTGCAACCCTCTGAGACCGCTGGCCCTCTGGCCCTGCGCACCCAGGAGGAATGCATGATCGAGCTCCCCCTCCTGACGCCCACACCCTCTCGCTGGCGGACCGCCAAGGCCCCGGTCATCCCCGGCCCGATTCGCAAACCGGAGTGGCTGAAGGTCCGTGCCCCCGGCGGCCCCAACTACATGCGCCTGAAGGGGTTGCTGCGGACGCTGCGATTGCACACCGTCTGCGAAGAGGCCCACTGCCCCAACATCGGGGAGTGCTTCGAGGACCTCACCGCCACCTTCATGATCCTGGGGGACACCTGCACCCGCCAGTGCGCGTTCTGTGCCGTGACCCACGGGAAGCCGACGGAACTCGACTTGGAGGAGCCCTACCGGGTGGCGGAGGCGGTGAAGGTCCTGGGGCTCAAGCACGCCGTCGTCACCTCGGTGAACCGGGACGAGCTGAAGGACGGCGGGGCGAGCATCTTCGCCGCCACGATTCGGGAGATCCGGAAGGCGGTCCCGGATTGCACCGTGGAGGTCTTGATCCCCGATTTCCGGGGGAACTCAGACGCCCTGGCGGTCGTCATGGCCGAGCGGCCCGAGATTCTGAACCACAACACGGAGACGGTGCCGCGCCTGTACCGGGAGGTCCGGCCGGGGGCGCAGTACGCCCGCTCCCTGGAACTGCTGCGCCTGGCGAAGGCGATGGCCCCGGAGGGGCTCACCAAGTCCGGCATCATCCTGGGGTTCGGCGAGACGCGGGAGGAGACGCTGACCGTGATGGGGGATCTTCGCGGAGTGGGCTGCGACATCCTGACGTTAGGCCAGTACCTGCGGCCCTCCACGCGGCATATCCCCATCACCAGATTCTACCGGCCCGAGGAGTTCGACGAGCTGAAGCATGAGGGGGAGGCGCTCGGCTTCCGCTGGGTGGAGGCCGGCCCGTTGGTCCGGTCGAGTTATCACGCCCGCGGACAGACGCGCCTCCTGGAGCCGGCCCGCTGATGGCCCGCCGTTTGCAACCTCGCGGCAAGACTGGCCGGACAGCGCCGGCCTTCCGGGCACCGCGAGGCACCCGCCCCGCACAGATCGCTCCGCCCAAGGAGAGAGGCATGGCCGAGACGGCCCCTGCCGCGAAGGGGATCCCCCGGGACGTGGACAAGGCCACGGCGGTGGATCTCCTCCGGCAGATGCTCCTGATCCGGACCTTCGAAGACAAGGCCGCCGAGATGTACGCCAAGGGCAGGGTCGGCGGTTTCCTGCACCTGTACAACGGGGAGGAAGCCGTGGCGGTGGGGGCCATCTCCGGCCTGCGCAAAGACGACCTGGTGGTCACCCACTACCGGGACCACGGGCACGCCCTGGCCAAGGGGTCGGATCCGGGTCGCTGCATGGCCGAACTCTTCGGCAGGGCCACCGGGATCTGCAAGGGCAAGGGCGGCTCGATGCACTTCTACGATGCGTCCGTGGGACTCCTGGGGGGCTACGCGATTGTGGCCGGGCACCTCCCCCTCGCCGCCGGGCTGGCCTTCGCCTTCCAGTACCAGGGGAAGGACAACGTGGTCCTCTGCTTTTTCGGGGACGGGGCCACCAACATCGGGGACTTTCACGAGGCGCTGAACCTGGCCAGTCTCTGGAAACTACCGGTCGTGTACATCTGCGAGAACAACCTCTACGGGATGGGGACCGCGCTGCGGAAATCCTCGGCCCTCCAGGAGATCCACAAGAAGGCGGCGGCGTACAACATGCCGGGGGAGCAGGTGGACGGGATGGATGTCTTCGCCATGCGTGAGGCCACCGCGCGAGCTGTCGCCGCCGCCCGGGCCGGCGAGGGGCCGACGCTCCTCGAGGCCCTCTGCTACCGCTTCCGCGGCCACTCGATGGCCGACCCGGTCCTGTACCGGAAGAAGGAGGAAGAAGCGCCCTGGCGGGCCCGGGACCCGATTACCACGCTCCGGGCGCGCCTGGAAGCGGGCGGGTTCCTCAGCGCCCAGGAGTACGCGGCCCT
This sequence comes from Candidatus Methylomirabilota bacterium, assembly GCA_022614955.1. Lineage (GTDB taxonomy): Bacteria > Methylomirabilota > Methylomirabilia > Methylomirabilales > JACPAU01 > JACPAU01. The sequence continues at coordinate 2,543 of JAKEHP010000138.1, read as the reverse complement.
GGAGAAGAAGGTGACCGATCAGATCGAGGAGGCGGCGCGCTTCGCCGAGCAGAGCCCGGAACCGGCCCCCGAGGAGCTCTACACCGATGTCTACGCGTCCTCCTGATCCCGGAGGGGTGCGGTGGCCGTGATGACATTCCGCGAGGCGGTGGCCCAAGTCCTCCGCGAGGAGATGCGGCGGGACCCGCGGGTCTTCCTCCTCGGGGAGGACATCGTGGACTACGGCGGGACTTACGGGGTCACCCGCGGGTTCGCCGAGGAGTTCGGGGAGAAGCGCGTGAAGGACACCCCCATCGCCGAGTCGGTCATCATCGGGGCGGCGGTGGGGGCAGCCATGGGCGGGCTCAGGCCCGTGGCCGAACTCATGAACATCAACTTCGCCATGCAGGCGATGGATCAGATCGTCAACTCGGCCGCCAAGGTCCGGTACATGTTCGGGGGACAGGCGGCGGCCCCGGTCGTGATCCGGACGGCTGGCGGCTCCGGCGTGCAGTTGGCCGCCACCCACTCCCAAAACTTCGAGGTCTACTTCGCCCACATGCCCGGCCTCAGGGTCGCCATCCCGGCCACCCCGCGGGACGCGAAGGGGCTGCTGACGACCTGCATGCGGGGGGAGGACCCGGCCCTCTTCGTGGAGCACGCGGCCCTCTACGGGACCCGGGGGGAGGTGCCGGAGGGGGAGTTCATGATTCCGCTCGGCCAGGCGGAGGTGAAGCGGGAAGGGAAAGACTTAACCCTGATCTCCTACTCCCGGATGCTCCTCCTGGTCATGGAGGCGGCGAGCCGCCTGGCCAAGGAGGGGATCGAGGCGGAGGTGGTGGACCTCCGGTCGTTACGGCCGCTGGATGTGGCCGCGATCGTCGCCTCGGTCCGGAAGACCAACCGCGCCCTGATGGTGGAGGAGGACTGGCACTCCTTCGGCGTGGGGGCGGAGGTGGCCGCCCGGATCCAGGAGGAGGCCTTCGACGACCTGGATGCCCCGGTGCTGCGGGTCGCCGTGGAGGAGGTCCCGCTCCCCTACGCCAAGAACCTGGAGAAACTGGCCATCCCGAACGTGGACCGGATCATCGCCGGGGCGAAGCGGGTCCTCGGGCGCTGAGCACGGAGCGAGAGCGTGGCGACCGAAGTGGTAATGCCGAAACTCGGTGCCGACATGCAGGAGGGGAAGATCGTCCGCTGGCTGAAGAAGGAGGGCGAGCAGGTCAAGAAGGGGGAGATCATCGCCGAGGTGGAGACGGACAAGGCCGACATCGAGATGGAGGCCTACGCCTCCGGCGTCGTGCGGAAGATCCTCACCCCCGAGGGGAAGGTGGCCCCGGTGGGGACCTTGATCGCCGTTATCGCCGAAGAGCGGGAGGACATCTCGGCACTCCTGGCGGGCAAGGTGCCAGCGGCGGCGGCTCCCTCTGCGCCCACCGCTGCCGCGGCTCCGCCTGGCGCTCCAATGGCCCCCGCCCCCACTGCCACTGCGCCTGCCACCGCACCCGCGCCCGCCGTCCCCGCCGGTGATGGGCGGGGAGCGCCAGGGCGGGTCAAGGCTTCCCCCCTCGCCCGGCGGTTAGCCCGGGAGCGGGGGATGGACCTGGGTCGCATCCAGGGGACAGGCCCCGGCGGCCGCGTCGTCCGGGCAGATATCGAGCAGGCGGGCACGACTGCCCCGGTCCGTCCCGCCATCCCGCCGCCCGCGGCGCGCCCGGGACCCGTAGCGCCCGCTGCCGCGGCACCGGCTCCCACGGCTCCCGCAATCCCCGCCGCAGTCGCCGCCGCCGCGGCAGCCGGCGAGGCCATCCCGCTCACTCCCATCCGCCGGGCCATCGCCACCCGGATGGCCCAAAGCAAGGCGCCGGTCCCGCACTTTTACCTCACCGTCGACGCCGACATGACGCGGGCGCAGGAACTGCGGGCCTCCCTCAACGCCCACGACCAGAGCCTGAACCTCTCCTTCACCGACATCGTGATCAAGGCGTGCTCCCTCACGCTCCCGAAGCACCCCTACGTGAACGCCTCCTTCGCCGGGGACAAGATCCAGTTTCACCGGGAGGTCCACATGGGGATTGCCGTCGCCCTGGAGGATGGCCTGATCACGCCGGTCCTCAGGGACGTGCACCGGAAGGCCCTCCCCCAAATCGCCCGGGAGGCCCGCGATCTCGCGGAGCGGGCCCGGAACCGGAAACTCAAGGCCGACGAGATCTCGGGGGCCACCTTCACCATCTCCAACCTCGGGATGTTCGGGATCGAGGAGTTCTCCGCCATCATCGTTCCGCCCGAGGCAGCCATCCTGGCCGTGGGCGCGATCCAGCAGGTGCCGGTGGCCGAGGACGGACGGGTCGCCGTGCGCCCGCGGATGCGGCTGACCCTTTCCTGCGACCACCGGGTGATTGACGGAGCCACGGGCGCCCGCTTCCTGGCCGATCTGAAGAAGCTTCTGGAGGCTCCCTACCCCCTCCTGCTCTAACCTCCGCGCGCGAGGACACCATGGCTACCGCTGATCGCACCTTCGACCTCGCCGTGATAGGCGCCGGCCCCGGCGGCTACGTCGCCGC
>JAKEHP010000137.1 GCA_022614955.1 Candidatus Methylomirabilota bacterium | reverse complement strand
GTCCATGCGCAGGCGCGCTGATGAAAGACGACGGGCAATGGGACATCGACCCCTGTTGGTCCTCCGAGCCAGCGTAGCGCGCTCATGGCAGATCTGACCTGAACGAAAACGGCGAAGGCCGCCGGCGTCGCCGCCGACGGCCTCCTGACGAATGGCTCCCCGGGCAGGACTCGAACCTGCGACCTTGTGGTTACAAGAGCCCCCGCGTTTCCGCGGGGCTTGGACTATCTCATCCCCGTAGGCGCCCGGCGGGCGCCCGTAGGGGGCGGGCCCTTCCCCCGGCGCTCGTTGGTGGAACGCCGGAGTACGACCTTGCGGTCTAGTCTCTGCACGGTCCCCCGGACGACGGCCGCCCGGGGGCTTCGCTCAGGATTCCCCTATCCTCCCGGACGTAGGGTTCCCTGAATTCGCCCGCTTTTCCATCCCGCCTTTCGGCCGGGACGCTGCCAACTCGACAGCCACCTGCTCTACCGACTGAGCTACCGGGGAATGCGCGCATTGTACCCTAGCCCCGCCAGCGGCGGAACTTCACCCCGCGCTCAGACGGGGACGAGCATCCAGAGGCCGGCGGAGGCGAGGAGGAGCCCCAGCCCGAGCAGGAGGCTGCCCCACCCCGACTGGAGACCAAGCGCCCCCCACGCGTAGGCCATGCTGAGGACGCCGATGCCGAGAACCAGCACTCCCAAGACGTTCCAGGCCCGCCACACGAACTGGGCGGTCCGCCGCCGGGCGAGAAGCCAGCCGAGAGCGTGCGCCAGGGCGCCGATCAGGACCACCCCGCCCAGGAGGAACAGGAGGGTCTCCCCGAAGTCCGACAGCACTCTCAGCATCCTTGCGCCTCGTTTCCGGCCACGGTGGCCAGGGGGCGACCGGCTGGGACGCGGCGCCCGCGAGTCTAGGCGGCGCGCGCGGGAGCTGTGAAACGATCAGCACACTGGCGATCAGCGCGCTGGCCGCGGCCGAGCCCGGCAGCGGTGCTAGGATGAGCCTGACGCCACCGTCTGCGTGGGAGGTGCACCATGCCGGGACCGACCTATCCACCGCCCCCGGGACGCCGGGCGCTCCCCCTCGTGCTGGCCACCGCCCTCCTCGCGGGCGTCCCGGGCAGCGCGGCCGCCCAGGCCTCCAAGGCCGCGGACGAGGTCGTCGAGGGCGCCAAGAAGATCGGCAAGGGCGTCGAGGAGACCGCCAAGGGGATCG
>JAKEHP010000136.1 GCA_022614955.1 Candidatus Methylomirabilota bacterium | reverse complement strand
TGGTGGTGGTGGACCACCAGGGCAAGCCGGACATCGGCCAGGCCGAGGCCGAGCGCCTCATCACCCAGGAGAAGGTCCACGCCCTGTTCGGGGCCTACTTCTCCAGCGTGACCAACACTGCCAGCCAGGTGGCGGAGCGGATGGGGATCCCGCTCCTGAACGCGGATTCCTCCTCCCCCGCCCTGACGGAGCGGGGGTTCCAGTGGTTCTTCCGGACGAGCCCGCACGACGGCCATTTCAGCCTGGTCATGTTCGACTTCCTGAGGGACCTGGAGCAGCGCAAAAAGATCAAGCTCAAGAGCATGGCCATCCTGAACGAGAACACGGCGTTCGGTTCGGACTCGGCCAAGGTGCAGGAAGAGTTCGCCAAGAAGTACGGGTACGAGGTCGTGGCCAAACTTCCTTTCAAAACCGGCTCGCCGAGCCTGGACGCGGAGATCGGCCGCCTGAAGGCGGCGAACCCCGATGTCCTGCTGCCCAGCATCTACACCTCCGACGCGCTCCTGTTCACCCGGGCGGCCAAGAACCTCGACTATAACCCCAAGATGATCCTGGCACAGGACGCCGGGTACACGGACCCCAAGTTCGTGGCCGAGATGGGGAAGGAGGCGGAGGGGGCCATCACCCGCGCGCCCTTCGCGATGGATATCGCTGACCGGAAGCCGCTGATCCCGGTGGTGAACGAGATGTTCAGGAGGCAGAGCGGGGGCCGCGATCTCAGCGACGTCCCGGCCCGGGTCTTTACCGGGTTCCTGGTGCTGGCCGACGCCATCAACCGGGCGGGCTCCACGTCCCCCGCGGCCATCCAGCAGGCGCTCCGCCAGACCAACATGCCGGCCGAGCAGCTCCTCATGCCCTGGACGGGGGTCCGGTTCGACGAGAAGGGGCAGAACACCGGGGTGCGGGCGATCCTGATGCAGCTCCGGGGGGGGACCTACTACACGGTCTATCCCTTCGAACTCGCCGCCCAGGACGTCCTCTACCCGATCCCGACCTGGTCCGAGCGGAAGTAGCGCCCGCGGTCGAACCAGGCCTCGACGATATCCTCCTTTTCGCGGAAATAAACACTTAGCTCATCGAGCGTGATCCCGGCGGCCT
>JAKEHP010000135.1 GCA_022614955.1 Candidatus Methylomirabilota bacterium | reverse complement strand
CCGGCTCCTACCTCTCCATGCTGACGGGCGGGGCCTTCGGGGCCGAGTACAAGGACATCCTGGCCTTCTCCCTGTTGATCATGATCCTCATCTTCCGCCCGCGGGGGCTGCTGGGCGAAGTGGTGGCCGAGAAGGTCTAGGGCACGGCCGATGCGCAAGGCGATCGCCCTGTTCTGGGAGCTGGATCCGCTGGGGTGGCGGCGGTGGCCCCCTGCCCGGTTCCTCTGGTTGACGGCCTTCATTGCCCTCAGCAGTGGCCTCGTCTACCTCTTCCCCCGCTCCATCCTGGCCTTTCTCCTGTTCCAGGCCTGTCTCCTGCTCATCTACTACGCCGAGATTGGCCGGGCCGCCCAGATCGCCTTCGGCGCCGTCGTCCTGGGCCTCCTGATGCCTTTCCTGGGGACGGTGAACGGTTACTACCTGGAGGTAGCCACCCAGGTGGGGATCTTCGCGGCGCTGGCGCTGGGCCTGAACATCGTGGTGGGCCTGGCGGGTCTGCTGGACCTGGGCTACGTGGCATTCTACGCCGTGGGAGCGTACCTCTGGGCCATCTTCGGGTCCCGGCAGGCGGCGGAGTTCATCACCGGCGCCGCCTCTGCCTTTCCCCTGTCCCCCGTCTGGTTCTTCGTCTTCATGATCCTGGGGGTCCTGGTGGCGGCCCTCACCGGCATCCTCCTGGGGCTCCCGGTCCTCCGCCTCCGGGGGGATTACCTCGCTGTCGTGACGTTAGGCTTCGGGGAGGTCGTCCGGGTCCTGGCCAACAACCTGGACAAGCCGATCAACATCACCAACGGCCCCAAGGGGATCACCCCCATCCAGCGCCCGCCCCTCTTCTTCCAGCCGGTCCTGCAAGCGCTGGGGCTCGAGGTCAACCCCTACGTCCTGTACTCCCTCTACTTCTATTTCCTGGTCATGCTGGTGGTGGTGGCGGCCACGCTGGTGACCCAGCGACTGGAGGACTCGCACATCGGGCGGGCCTGGACGGCCATCCGGGAGGATGAGCTGGCGGCGGTGAGCATGGGGGTTCCCCTGGTCCGGATGAAGCTCCTCGCCTTCGCCTGTGGGGCATCCTTCGCCGGGGTGATGGGGGTGCTCTTCTCCGCCAAGCAGTTCTTCATCAATCCCGAGTCCTTTACCTTTTTGGAATCCATCGGCGTCCTGGCCATGATCATCCTGGGGGGGATGGGGAGCATCCCGGGCGCCATCTTGGGGGCCACGCTAGTGACGATCCTGAACCTCCAAGTCCTCAAGGGGGTCTCCCTCTGGCTGAACGCGCTGCGCAGCGCCGGGACCGAGATCTGGCTCCCCTTCGTCGGCTCCTTCTCCCTGGTCAACATCCCAACCCAACTGGAGCCGGCGAAGTACGAGCGGATGGTCTTTGGGGTGATCCTGATCCTCATGATGATCTACCGGCCCCAGGGGATCATCCCCTCCCGGCGCCGCCGCCGGGAGCTGACCCGTGGCAGGGCGGAGGCCGCGGATGCTTGAGGCGCGGAAAGTCACCAAGCGGTTCGGGGGCCTGGTGGCGATCAGCGAGGTGGACTTTGCCCTGGAGCCCGGCACGATCGCCAGCATCATCGGGCCCAACGGGGCGGGGAAGACCACCTTCTTCAACGTCCTGACCGGTATCTACGCGCCGGACGGGGGAAGCATCACCTTCGAGGGACGATCGCTCGTGGGCCTCCGGTCCGACCAGATCACGGCCCTGGGGGTCTGCCGGACCTTCCAGAACATCCGCCTCTTCGCCGAGATGCCGGTGGTGGAGAATGTCCTGGTGGGCATGCACAGCCGCATCTCCCTGGGCCTGACCGATGTCCTGGTCCGCAACGGGCGCTTCCACCGGCAGGAGGATAAGGCCTGGGCGCGCGCCCACGAGATCCTGGCCACCGTGGGGCTCGCCGGAAAGGAAGAAGAGCTGGCGAAGAACCTCCCCTACGGGGACCAGCGGCGACT
>JAKEHP010000134.1 GCA_022614955.1 Candidatus Methylomirabilota bacterium | reverse complement strand
CTCGACCGGGTGGCCGGCCTGGTGAGCCGGGGGAAGTGGGCAATGCCTCCTGGCGCGGGGCTTCGATAGGCTGTTCCCCAGCCACCTGCGGCGGGCGGTGACGGGGGCCCGCCTCCAGGCCGAGAGCGTGGCCGAGTGGTCCGTCCGCGGGGGAGGCGGCTCGGGGGAGACCCGGGGTGCGCGCCGGAGGGGGCGTGAGAAGAGAGGTGGTCCGGGAGCTGGAGATCCGGAACCCGCTGGGGCTCCACGCCCGCGCGGCGGCGGCGTTCGTGAAGGTGGCCTCGCGCTACCGGGCGGAGGTGACCGTGGAGCTCGACAATGCGGCCGTGGACGGCAAGAGCCTCCTCGGTCTCCTCACGCTCGGGGCCTCGCAGGGGAGGCGGATCCGCGTGCGGGCGCGCGGGGAGATGGCGCAGGAGGTGGTGGCCGCGCTGGCTGGCCTCGTGGAGGGGCGGTTCGGGGAGAGCCCGTGATGGGCGGGCCGCTCGAGGGGCTGCGCGTTCTGGACCTTTCGCGAGTCCTGGCCGGCCCTGTCTGCTCCATGCTTCTGGGGGATTTGGGGGCCGACGTCCTCAAGGTCGAGCAGCCCGGCGTGGGGGACGAGACCCGATCCTGGGGGCCCCCCTTCCACAAGGGAGAGAGCGCCTACTTCCTCGCCATCAACCGGAACAAGCGGAGCCTGACCCTGAACCTGAAGGACCCCCGGGGCCTCGCTCTCCTCACCCGGCTCGTGCAGGCCTCGGACATCCTCATCCAGAACTTCCGGCCCGGCACGCTCGCGCGCCTGGGGCTGGGCTATGCGGAGGCCGCCCGGCTGAACGGCCGCCTCATCTACGCCTCGCTCACCGCCTACGGGTCGAGCGGCCCGGGGGCGGCCAAGCCCGGCTACGACTTCATCGCCCAGGGGGTCGGGGGTCTCATGAGCATTACCGGCTTGCCGGACGGGCCCCCCACCAAGGTCGGGGTGGCCGTGGTGGACGTGGTGGCGGGCCTGCTCCTCACCGCCCTCATCCTGGCGGCCCTCCATCG
>JAKEHP010000133.1 GCA_022614955.1 Candidatus Methylomirabilota bacterium | reverse complement strand
GGGGGCTTGGGCATCTTCGGCGGCTCCGGGCCGAACCCCTCTCCTGGCACGTACCGAGGGACCTCTCTGGTTCCTCGGCCGACCCACTCTCTTACTCGCTGGTTCACATCGTCGCCCTGGCGTATGGGCACGACCCGGATGGTGAGGTCCACGGCGATCACCACCCGGCAGTTCGGCGTCGTCCCTTTATCCGGGGTGCCGCACTGTGCTCGGGCCTTCTCCCACAGCGGGCTCTTCTTCTCGGCTTCGCCTGCCCAGAACCCGCTGTGGTACTTGGGCGAGAAGGCGGTCTGCCCGAGCGATTCGAGGGCCTCGCTCGAGGGGTCGCTGCTGCACCCGACCAGGAGAGCGAGAGGGAGGAGGAGAACCACCACCCTTATGTAGTGCATGTTGTCACCTCGGGGGACCGTCAAGGCTGAGCCGGGGCCGGCTCCAGCGGCGGCGCCGTGGCAGTGCCGTTCCGGACCCACTCGCCGACGGTGGCCGCGCGCTGGGCGTCGCGGTTCACCTGATGGGCCATATAGACGTTCTGCGCATTCATCTGGGCCAGGACCAATTGGCGGAGCTGCACGAGCTGCTGGAGCTGCTCCGCCGCCATCATGTTCCCGACCTGGAGAGCCTGCATGCGCCCCTCGGCGCTGTCGCTCATCGCCTGCAGGGCCTGGATGCGCCCCTGCTCCGTCGCGAAGTTCTCGGCGTGCATCCGTGCGGCGTTCAGCGTGCCCCGGAGCGTGTCCATCGTCGTGCGGGTCCAGAGCTCGTACTCCCGCCCCCAGTCCGTCACCGGCCGGTAGCCGGGGAAGCGGCGCCGGAACTCCGCATCGATGCCGGCCATCTGGTACGCGATCGCCTGCTCCTGCTCGATGATCTGCCCGAGGCGCCGCAGGCGGGGCAGGGCGTCGGTATCCCAGAGCCCCCCCCATCGGGTGGTGTTCTGGACCATGTTCTCGATCTGGGTGATCTGGTTGCGGATGATCTCGATCTCCTTGAGGACGGACTCGACCATCTGAAGCGCCGTCATGGTGTTCTGGGCCAGGTTGGCGACGTCGATCACGGCGATCGGCGCGGCGGCCGGCGGGGCGAGCGCGAGGAGCAGCCCCGCCGGCAGCAGCGCCCACCGGGCGACCGCCCGCCCGGCGCGAAGCGCCCGCCTCCCCGCCCAGGCGACCAAGAGCGCGAGGCCGCCGACGAGCAGGAGGACCTCGAGGAGGGTCCACAGAACCCAGGCGATGACGGCCAGCCCCACGGCCCAGAGGGCGCCCAGGAGGGCATACTGCCATGCAACCTCGTAGCGGTAGATCATCAGGAACAGGGCGAGCAGGACGTAGAGCCCCGCCAGCCTGAGCATCGCCCGGACGGGGTTGACGAACAGGATCCAAGACATGGCCGGTCCTCCCTTTACCCGCCTTCCCCCCACGCCTCGGCCGCCTCGGGGAGGCCGCGGTGGCGCAGCCAGGCGGCGGGCCAGCCCGTCCCGTGGGCCGCCATGAGCTCTCTGGCCTTGCCGACCGCCTCCCGCCCCGCCATGCCGACGAAGCTCAGGGCGACCGGCCCCAGCCCGAGGCTGATGAGCCGCCGGCCCAGGGGGGAGCTGTAGTAGTAGTGGCGCTTCGGCACCGCCATGGCGAGCAGCTGGATCTGGCGCGCGTTGAGCCCGATCCCCTGGTAGAGCGCCCGCACGTGCTCGCTCTCGGCCTCGGGGTTCGGGAGCAGGATCTTCGTCGGGCAGGACTCCAGGATCAGGTCCCGCCGCGGGGAGCGGACCACGTCGGCGAGGCTCTGGCTCACGAAGACGACGGCCGCGTTCTTCTTCCTGAGGGTCCGGAGCCACTCCTCCACCTTCGCCCCGAAGAGGGAGTTCAGCGCGGTGATCCAGGCCTCCTCGATGACGAGGAGGGAGGGCCGCCCCTCGGCGAGCCGCGCCTCCACCCGGTGGAACAGGTAGAGGAGGACCGGGACCAGGTTCTTCTCCCCCATGGCCATGAGGTGCGCCATCTCGAAGACCTGGAAGCGGCCGGCCCCGAGGCTGTCCGCCTGGGCGTCGAGGAGCCCGCCGAGCCCCCCGGCCAGGGTGTAGTGGTGCAGCCCGTCGCGGAGCTCCCGCTCCTGGAGCGTGTTGACGAGGTCGGTCAGGGTCCGGCTGGGGCTCGTGCCCAGGAGCTCGAGGGCGCGCCAGAGGGCCTTGCGCTGGAGGGGGGTGACCCGGACCCCCTGGAGGGCGAGGAGGGTCTCCAGCCACTCCTGGGCCCAGAGGCGCTCCAGGGGCTCGTCCACCCGCGCGAGCGGGGTGAAGGTGAGCGGCCCGCCGGTCTCGCCCCCGATGTCGTAGTACTCGGCCCCGCAGGCGTGGGCCAGGACGTAGGCCGAGTAGTCCTTGTCGAAGAGGAACACCTGGGC
>JAKEHP010000019.1 GCA_022614955.1 Candidatus Methylomirabilota bacterium | reverse complement strand
GCCCGCCCGTCTCCCGAAAAAAAAAGAAGGTCACCCGGGGTGACCCTCCATAGCGTGCGGCCGCCGGCCAGGGCCTAGTGCTGGCCCAACTAACTTCGCCTCACGTTGTTCTCGGTCGTCGGCGGTCCGGAGCGTACCAAGGCGTACGCCTCCGGCCTCCTCCTCCCTCGGGCCTCGTGATGCTCGTTATTTGACCCAGCACCCCCGTCGTCGCGTGAGGATGAGGGACAATTCGTTGGAGCGGCACTAGCGCTTGGAGAACTGGAACCGGGCGCGCGCCCCCCGCTGGCCGTACTTCTTCCGCTCCTTGACCCGTGGGTCGCGGGTCAGGAACCCCCCCTTCTTGAGGGCGGTCCGGAGGTCCTCACCCGCCTGTAGGAGGGCCCGGGAGATCCCGAGGCGCAGCGCCCCGGCCTGCCCGGTCGCCCCGCCCCCGTGGACCGTCGCGACCACGTCGAATTTCGCCTCCACCTCCGCCGCCTTGAAGGGCTGGGCGATGACCATCCGGAGGGTCGGGCGGCCGAAGTACTCTTCCGCCGGGCGGTCGTTCACCCGGATCTTCCCCTCACCCGCTTTCAGCCACACCCGGGCCACGGAGGACTTCCGCCGCCCCGTCGCGTAAAAGATCGCCGCCTTCTCCATGCCGCCTCCCGCTACCCGAGGAGTATGGGGACCGGCTGCTGGGCCTGGTGGGGATGCTCCACCCCGGCGTACACCTTCAACTTCCGGATGAGGAGGTCCCCCATCTTGCTCTTGGGGAGCATGCCCCGCACCGCGTGCTCCACGAGGCGCGTCGGGCGCGCCTGCAGGAGCTTCCCCGCCGTCACCGCCTTCAGACCCCCGGGGTATCCCGAGTAGCGGTAGTAGACCTTGTCCCGGAGCTTGTTCCCCGTGAGCCGCACCTTGGCCGCGTTGATGACGATGACGAAGTCCCCTACGTCCTGATGGGGGGTGAAGGCGGGCTTCCGCTTCCCCCGGAGGAGCATGGCCACCTCGCTGGCCAGTCGCCCCAGCACCTTCCCGTCCGCATCCACCAGGCGCCAGGTTCGCGGGATCTCTCCCGGCTTCGCCACATAGGTCCGCATCGAAATTGGCTCTCCCGCCCCAAAAAACCGCCCAACTATAGCGGCGACCCCCGCGGCTGTCAACCGAAAACTACGCGCTGGCGCGGCCCAGAACGTCCGCCACAAGCTCCAGGAGGACGTCCCCCTTGATGGTCTTGCTCACGTGCAGGCGGACCCGGAACGTCTCGTCCGCGTACTCCCGCGGCGGCCCCGTGAAGGCCGCAGAGTAAAGGATCAACGCGGGAGCCCGGCTCAGGCCCGCACCCCGGGACTCCAGGATGAAGCGGGTCCCCCCCATCCTGGGCATCACCTTGTCCAGGATGACCAGGGCGGGCGCCTCCCGCTTCAGGAGGGCGAGTCCCTCCTCGCCGTCCGCCGCCGCCGCCACCTCGTACCCGGCGTCTGTCAGAAGGTCGGCCAGCATGGTGCGGATCAAGGGCTGATCGTCGACCACGAGGATCTTTGCTTTGGCCATGCTGCGCCCCTCCCGGGGCGACGCGGGAACCCCTAGCGGTTCCGTTCGTACAGGAGCCGAAGACCGGTGAGCGTCAGGAGGGGGTCCACCCGGTCCACCGTCTCCGAATCGGCCAGGATCAGGTGAGCGAGCCCCCCTGTCCCCACCACCATCTTCGTCCCGCCCATCTCCTGCTGCATCCGCCGAACGACCCCATCCACCAGCGCCAGATAGCCGAAGAAGAGCCCCGACTGCATGCTCGCGACCGTGTTCTTGCCGATCACGAACCGGGGCCGGGCGATCTCGATTCGGGGCAGCTTGGCCGCTCGCTCGAAGAGGGCCTCAGCGGAGATCCCGATGCCGGGGGCGATGATCCCCCCCAGGTACTCCCCGCGAGCGGAGACGGCATCGAAGGTCGTGGCCGTGCCGAAGTCCACCACGATGGCCGGCCCGCCGTACTGGGCGAAGGTGGCCACCGCGTTCACGATCCGGTCCGCCCCCACCTCCCGGGGGTTGTCGTACAGGACGGGCATGCCCGTTTTGGTCCCGGGACCGACCGTGAGGGGGGTGAGCTTCAGGAGGCCCCGCACCATCTCCTCCAGCGTCCCGTCCAGGGGGGGAACCACGGAGGCCATCATGACCGCGTCAATGGCGTCCAGGGGCACCTTCACCCCCTCCAGGAGATTGCGGAGTAGGATCGCGTACTCGTCCGCTGTCCCCTCCCGCCGGCTCGCGACCCGCCAGTGGTGCAGGAGGCCCTCGCCCTGGAAAAGGCCGAGGCCGATGTTGGTGTTCCCCACGTCCAGGACCAGAAGCATCAGGGCTCCTGGAGGAGGGTGACCTCCCCCGCGACCAGACGCCGGAGCTCCCCGTCTTGCAACCGCAGGGCTAACGCCCCGTCCGCTTCCAGGCGAACCGCCACGCCGGTCAGCTCCGCCTCACCCTCCCGCGCCCGCACGGGGTGGCCCAGCGTGAGGGAGCGGACCCGTGCTTCCGCCAGCGCCGGCCCCGGTCCCGTCGCCAGGAACTCCCTGTACCGGTCGTCCAGGCGCCGCAGGAGGGCCCGAAAGAGGTCGGCCCGCGGGAGGACCCGGCCCGCCGCCATTGCCACCGATCCGGCCCGGCCCCCGAGGTCCGGCGGGAAGTCTGCCGGTCCCTGGTTCACGTTCAGGCCGACGCCCAGGATAACGGCAGCCATCCCCTCCCCCCGGGCCACCAGCTCCGTCAGGATCCCGGCCACCTTCCGTCCCGCCAGGATGAGATCATTGGGCCACTTGATGCCGCCCGGGAGGCGCCCGGCCACCTCCTCCACCCCCTCCGCGACGGCCACGGCTGCCACCTGGGTGAGGACCGGCGCGCGGACAGCCGGGATGGGTGGCCTCAGGATGGTGGAAAACCAGAGCCCCAGGCCCAGGGGAGAGGCCCAGCCCCGCCCCAGCCGTCCCCGCCCGGCGGTCTGCCGCTCCGCCAGGACAACCGTCCCCTCGGGCTCCCCCGAGGCGGCGAGGGCCGCGGCCACGGCGCTGGTCGAGGTCACCTCCCGGTGGCAGAGGACCCGCCGTCCGATCAGCGCCTCGGGCTCCCGGAGGCGCATGGCCTCCCCGTCCAGCAGGAGCCCCTCGGCGCCCCCGCCCATGCCGTCACCCCCGCGAGGACTCCAGGAGGGTCAGGTGCTCCAGGAGCTTGGCCCGGATCTCGGCAAGCTCCCGGGCCACCCCCACCTCCTTCTCCACCACCGCCGTTGGCGCCTTAGCCCGGAAGGCGGGGTTCTCCAGCTTCCCCCGGACCCGGGCGAGCTCCCGCTCCACCTTCTCGGCCTCTTTGCGGAGGCGTGCGATCTCGGCGGCAAAATCAATGAGCCCGGTGAGCGGGACGTACACGTCCATCCCGCGGACGAGCGTGGCGGCCGCCGCGGGGGGCTTGACCTCCCCGGGCCCGAACCGGAACTCCGCGACGCGCCCCAGCGCCCGCACGTAGCCCTCCGCGGCGCGCAGGGTGGCCTGCTGCTGGTCGTCCTGCGAACGGCAGATGACCGTGAGCCAGGCCGCCGCAGGGATATTGACCTCCGAGCGGAGGTTGCGGATCGCCCGGACCAGCTCCATGACCAGCTCGAGGGCGGCCGTGGCCCCGGCGTCGCGGCGCGCGGTGTCTGGCACCGGCCAGGGGGCCTGCATGACGGTCGTGCCCTCGTGGGGGAGGCGCTGCCAGATCTCCTCCGTGATGAAGGGCATGATCGGGTGCAGCAGACGGAGGAGCGTCTCCAGAACGTGGGCCAGGACGGCGCGGGCCACCTCGGGTCCCGGGCCGTCCCCCTCCGCCAGGCGGCGCTTGGCCATCTCCAGGTACCAGTCGCAGTACTCGTGCCAGACGAACTGGTAGAGGAGCGAGGCCGCCTCGTTGAAACGGAAGGCCTCGAGGGCCTCCGTGACCGACCCGACCACCTCCTGGAGCCGGCTGAGGATCCAGCGGTCGGCCAGGTCCGCCGGCGCCGGGCTCTGCCCGGGGGAAAGGGGCGCCCCGCGGCCCAGGTGCGGCGCCAGGAACCGGTAGGCGTTCCAGAGCTTGTTGCAGAAGTAGCGGGAGCCCTCGATCCGCTCCTCCGAGAGGCGGATGTCCCGCCCCTGCGCCGCCAGCGCGGCCAGCGTGAACCGGAAGGCGTCCGCGCCGTATTTGTCAATGACCACCAGGGGGTCAATAACGTTCCCCCGCGATTTCGACATCTTCTGCCCCTCGGCGTCGCGCACGAGGGCGTGGATGTAGACCTGCCGGAAGGGGACCTCCCCCATGAACTTGAGGCCCATCATGATCATCCGGGCCACCCAGAAGAAGAGGATGTCGAAGCCGGTGACCAGCACCGCGGTGGGGTAGAAGACTTCGAGTGCCTTCGTCCGCTCCGGCCAGCCCAGGGTGGAGAAGGGCCAGAGCGCAGAACTAAACCAGGTGTCCAGCACATCCGGATCCTGCACCAGCTTGGTCCCGCCGCACGCCGGGCACCGAGGCGGGGGGACCCGGGCTACAATCGGGATCGCATCCGGCAGAATGGTGTAGCGCTCGTCGGTGACGGTGGGCATGGCCCCCTTCCCAGCAGCAAATGCGGGACCCGTGCTCGTCTGCTCCACCTGGTTGATGTTGCAGTCCAAGCAGTACCAAGCCGGGATCCGGTGGCCCCACCAGATCTGTCGGGAGATGCACCAGTCGCGGATGTTGTGCATCCAGTCGAAGTAGTTGCGCTCCCACTGTTCCGGCACGATCCGGACCCGCCCCTCCTCGACGACGCTGATGGCCGGCTCGGCTAACGGCTTCACCCGGACGAACCACTGGGGCGTGTGGAACGGCTCGATGACGGTCTGGCACCGGTAGCAGCGCCCGACGGCGTGGCGGTAGGGTTCCTCCTTCACCAGCAGTCCGTCCCTGCGGAGATCCTCGAGCATCATCCGGCGGACCTCGTACCTGTCGGCCAGGACATAGCCTTTCGCCCGAGCGTTCTGAATGGGTCGCCCCGCCTCATCCACGAGGAAGCCGGCGCTAATCTTCCCGGTCTCCGTGAAGGCCTTGATGGGCGGCAGCAATCCGTGCCGTGTGCCGATCTCGTAGTCGTTTAAGTCGTGCCCCGGCGTCACCTTGAGGACACCCGTGGCGAAGTCCTTCGCCACCGTCCGGTCGGCGATGACGGGGAGCCGGCGGCCGACCAGGGGCAGGAGGACCGTCCGGCCAACCGCCTCCCGGTAGCGAGGGTCCTCCGGGTGGACCGCCACCGCCATATCCCCCAGCATTGTCTCCGGCCGCGTCGTGGCCACGACCAACCCCCCTCCAGGGTCGTCGGCGAACGGATAGCGGACATGCCAGAGGTGCCCTTCCTGTTCCTCGTGCACGACCTCGATGTCGGCGAGCGCCGTCTGGCAGCGCGGGCACCAGTTCACGAGCCGCTCGGCCCGGTAGAGGAGGCCGTCCTCGAAGAGCCGGACGAACACCTCGGTCACGGCCCGGGACCGCGGGGCGTCCATCGTGAAACACTCGCGCGCCCAATCACAGGAGGCGCCGAGATGTTTGAGCTGCCGGATGATCGTGCCCCCCGACTCCTCCTTCCACTTCCACACCCGCTCGAGGAAGGCGTCGCGGCCGATCTGGGAGGGGCTCCGCCCCTCCTGGGCAAGCTGCTTCTCCACTACGTTCTGGGTGGCGATCCCCGCGTGGTCCGTGCCGGGCATCCAGAGGGCGTTGTACCCCTGCATCCGCCGCCACCGTATGAGGATGTCCTGGAGCGTGTTGTTCAGGGCATGGCCCATGTGGAGAGAGCCGGTGATGTTGGGGGGCGGGATGACGATGCAGTACGGGGGACGGGGGGAGTCCTCGTCGGCGTGGAAGGAGCCGGCCGCCTCCCAGGCCCGGTACCAGCGCTCCTCCACCGGGCGGGGATCGTACTGCCCGTCCTGCGGCTGGAGCGGCACCCGGTTAGCGGCCATGGGTCTCCCGTCGCGGGTCAAAAAAAGACGGGGAGGAGGGACCCTTCCCCTCCGCCCCGCCCGGGGCGCGCTATACCTTGTCCAGCGGGCCCTCAGCCTGGGCCTTGATCCGCTCGATCTCCTGCGTGATGAGGTGCTCGGCCAGGTCGGGGACCACCTCCCAGACGATCCGCTCGATCTTCCCGGCCAGGCGCTCGCTGATCTCCTGCACGAGGGCCCGGGCCACCTTGTCCGTGATCTCGCGGGTCACCTGGTCCACGTCCACCAGTCGGGAAAGGGTACTCCGGGTGGTCGGGGCGGCGGCGGGCGGGGCAGGGGGAGCAGGAGGTGCCGGGGCTGGCTCCTCCTCCGGGACGATCTCGAGACTGTCCAGGAGCGGGATCGTGAGGTCCTCCGCGGGGGCGGGAGGGGACGCCACCGGGACGGGCGCCTCCAGCTCCACAGAGCCGGGCTCCATGGAGAAACCCAATGACGCCTCCATCTCCTTCAGAGTAGCGGTCACATCGAGGCTTTCAGCCAGGGGAAAGACCTGCTCCTCCTCCGGTGGCGTCGGAGCCTTTGCGGGCCTCTCCTCTACCGGGGGACCGAGCTTGAGGCCGGGGCCGGTCTCCTCTGGGAAGACGTACGTCGGCTGGTGCCCCGGCTCCTCGCGCTCCAGTAGCTCCCAGAGCCTCTCCTCCGAGACCTCCGCCTCCCCGGCTTCCGCCAGGGGTGGCGCGACGGAGGAAACTTGCGGGGTGAGCTCCAGGATTTCCCGCTCGAGGTCAAAGACGGGCGGCACAGCGGGCGCTGCCGGCGCAAGGGGCGATGCGGGTGCTGGCAGTCCGGGCGGCGCGGGCGCTCCGCGTGCCGCCGGCGCCGGAGCCGCGCCGGGGGGTGGCCCGACCGGCCGCGGCGGGGCAGCCATGGAGCGGGTGAAGAGGAGCTGCTTGACCTTGCTGATGAGGCTCTGGGATTCGAAGGGCTTGGTGACGAAGTCGTTGGCCCCGACCCTGGCCCCCTCGTTCTTGTCGAAGGCGTCAAAGGTTCCGGTCAGGAGGATGATGGGGACATCCTTGAGGAGGGGATCCTTCCGGAGGGTCTCGCAGACCTCGTACCCCGACTTGTCCGGCATCACCAGGTCAATGAGCATGAGGTCGGGCCGCTCCTCGCGCGCCTTCCGGATCGCCTCCGCGCCGCTGCGGGCGGGGACAATCTGGAAATCCTCCTTGCTGAAGGTGAGCTCCACCACCTTCTGGATGGTCACGCTGTCGTCAGCCACCAGGATCCGGGATCCCATGCCCTCCTCCTCTGCCAGCGAAGCCGATGACCCGCGGGGCGTCGGCTCTACTCGACCATGGTGATGGGCTCGGCCGAGGTCAGGAGCCGGCTCGTTGCCAGCCAGAGCACCGGCCGCACGCCCAGCGTGACCACTCCCCGGATATACTCGGCCCGAATGCCGAACACCTGCGGGGGCGGGGGCATCAACTCGTCCGCCCGCACCCCGACGACCTGGGTGGCGGCATCCACGCTGATCCCCAGGGACACGCCCTCCCACGCCAGGAGGAGCACGGCCCGCCCCCCGGGCCCGGGCTCCGAAAGTCCCAGGCGGCGCCGAAGGCTCAGGACGGGAAGGAGGCGCCCCTTATGTTCCACGATCCCCTCCACGAAGCCCGGAGGGCGCGGTGTCCTGGCCAATGCCCGGTAGGGGAGGATCTCCCTCACCTCGTGGATGTCGAACCCGAAGAGGCGCTTGCCGAGGGTGACCGCGACGAGCTGAACCCGGTCGGCCTCCGGTGCAACCTTCGCCCGGGAGCCCACCCTCAGCATCGGCCACCGCGCTTCACGCTTCCTCCGCCGCCGTCTTGAGGAGGGGCGCCAGGCTCTCCCCGTCGAGCAGGAAGACCGGCCGCTCCTCCTGCCATGTCACCGCTCGCACCGTCCCCGGCAAGAGGCG
>JAKEHP010000132.1 GCA_022614955.1 Candidatus Methylomirabilota bacterium | reverse complement strand
GATGCTCGTGAGTTGGCCCGGCACCCCCGTCGTCGCGTTAGCGTTAGGCACAATTCGTTGGAGTCACACTAGTCCCGCCGCGTCTACCTACCTCCCGCTCAGCGCCCCTCATGCCCCACGCGTGCGCTTCTCGTCCCACCGGGGGGAGGCTCGGGGATGCGGACGGATGGGGGGAGGTCTGCGAACGCGAGGGGGATTCGGAAGGCGGTGGTGATGGAAGGGCTAGACGGCGCCCCCCTCCGCGAGGGGCAGGTCTGCCTTGACGCGGGCCAGGTCGAGGAGCGGCATCCGCTCCTTGGCCCCGAGGATCTCGATACCGTACAGGAGGCCCTTCTCGTCCAGGTCAATCAGGATCCCTTCGGCCACCTTCTTGGTCCGGGCGGACTCCCCCTCTTGAAACTTGATGTAGAGGGCGTCGGCCTGGGGATCGTAGGTGATCTTCATTCTGCCCGCTCCAGCCAGTACGCGGTCTGGACCACGGCGATCTTCCCGTCCTTGCCAAAGATGACTTCCAGCGTCCGGGCGCCGCAATACTTCCGGGCAACGGACCGGCGCCCCAGGCTAGGCTCGAGGGCATCGGGCTTCTCCAGGACGATCCAGATGTCCTTGTCCACGATACCCCGCTCCCCCATTCGCTCCTTGGCGTGGGGCGTCAGGTAGAAAGAGATCCTGGGCCCCTCGTCGACCGGGCGTGCCTTGCGTCCCCGGGCGGGCTCCAGGGGATCCAAGAGCGGCGCCTGCCGGTGCGCACCCTTCCGCGGATTCACCATTCTCCCCCTTTCTGGCTCTGGGGGCTGTGCACTGTGTGTGCCTGGCCGCTCGGCGGAGTCTACCCGCCCGACCGGCGGGGAGGCAACCAAAAACCCTCTCCCCGGAGGTCTCGGTACAGCAGAACTGGGGCTTCGGAGGGGGGGGCGAGGCGCGAGGACCGCCGAAAAGAAGGTCTTGACATAGTACCAAACCTATGATTGGTATATAGTCGTGATCGGGCACGGGGCAGGGAGGCGCAGCTTCTTGCTTGCTCCCGATGAACGCGGCAACCCGCCCCACCGTCGTGAGAATGCGGCGTGCACCGTCTGGAGATGACCCATGTGGGCGGAGACGCTTGAGGGCCGCTGGGGTGCAATGGAAAGCCTCCCGCTCGCCGTGGAGGTTCCCCGCACCGGCGAGATCTTGCACCCGTTCCAGATGCGCTGCACACAGGGCGTCTACGCCCTGAACGTGAGCCGGGGCTGCGCCCACCGGTGCGCCTATTGCTACGCCCGCGCCTACCGCGACGCCCCCCCGGAGACCGAGATCCAAGTCTACGGCAACCTCCCGGCCCTCCTCCGCGAGGAACTGGACAATCCCCGACGCCGGAAGGCCCTGCCCCGAGTGGTGAGCCTTTGCACTTCCACGGACCCTTTCCAGCCCCTCCCGGAGCTGCTCCGTGTCACCCACGAGGCATGCCAGATCCTGCTCGAGCGGCGGATTCCCATTGTCTTTCTCACCAAGGGGTATATCCCCGAGGACTTCATCGCGCTGTTCGCGGCGCATGCTCCGCTCGTCCGCGCCCGGATCGGCCTCATCTCTCTGGACCCCCGCACGCATCGGCTCTACGAGCGGGGAGCCGCCCATCCCGAGGCGCGCCTCCTCTCCCTGCGCCGCCTCCAGGAGGCCGGCATCCAGGTCGGGATCCGCCACGACCCGGTGATTCCCGGCGTGACCGACCTCCCCTGGCACCTGGAGGCCCTCTTCGCGCGCCTGCGCGAGCACCGAATCACCAGCCTGGACGTTGGCCACCTCTACGTCCGGCCCGGGATCGAGCGGCTGCTGTGGCGGGAGCTGCCCCGGGCGGAGGCGCGGCGGCTCCTGGCCTTTTTCGTCGGTCGGCCCCACTCCCGCGTTGCGGCTTCGAACGTCACCCGCCTCCTGCCGCCCGCCGTGCGCATCGAGTCGTACGAGCGCATCCGGCGGATCGCCGCGCGCCACGGCATCCGGACGTTTCTCTGCGCTTGCAAGAACCCGGACCTGAAGGCAGACCGGTGCAGCGGCGTGGGCGAGATGCAGGAGGCGGCCGGCCTCGCGGAGCCGGGGCGACAGGCGGAGCTTTTTCCGGGGCAGCGGTGGCGGCGCGCCCCGCGCCGGCGGCGGAAGCCGCTCGCGCGGTCCGACGGGGTGACCGGCCAGGCCGCCCAAGGGGACGCGCCCGCGCCTATCGGCGGCCTGGCGGGGGGTTGAGGGGCGCCCTCGGTTCACCGACGAGCGCGCCTGCGGGGAGTCGCGTCCGTAGCGCTTCCTCTGCCGCCGCCAGGACTGCCGGGTCCTTGGTTTCCAGGGTCACCTTCACCTGGTAGCCGGCCGGGGGGTGCTGGGGGTAGGAGCCGACCAGGAGGCCGGGGAACTGGCCGAGCAGCGCATCGAGGTGTCCGGCGAGCAGCCCCTCGTCCAGGTCCACCTCCAGCGTGGCGAGGTGGAATGGGGCCTGGCGGAAGGTCTCGCGGATGGAAGCGAACTTCTGCCGGAGGATGCTGGGGATCCCGGGGAAGATGTAGACGTTCCGGAAGGCCACCACGGGGAAGGCCAGCGCCGGCCCTCCCACTAGTTGGGCCCCGGCCGGGATGCTGGCCATCTTGAGATGGGCCGGGGTGAGCCTCGCGCCGTAATGATCCCGCAGCAGGCGGGCTAGCTCTTCCTGGAGGACGACCCCAACGCCGAAGCCCCGGGCGATTCCTTCGATCGTCACGTCATCGTGGGTGGGGCCGATTCCGCCCGCGGAGAAGACCCAGTCATAGCGGGCGGCGAGGGGGGGCACCTCCGCTGCGATCAGATCCACCACGTCCGGCAGGGTCAGGATCCGCTCCACGCTCACGCCGAGGGGCCGCAGCTCCCGGCAGAGGAAAGGGGAGTTGGCGTCCTCGACCTTCCCGGACAGGACCTCGTTGCCGACGATCACGATCGCGGCCGTGCGGCTCTCCATCGGCCCTCCAGGATGGAGACGATTCTACCGGCCGCGCCCGGCGGCCGCAAGCGCCGCGTTCACGGAACCGGCTCCCGTACAGGAGGTCGTCATGGGATCCAATATAAGAAGCTTGGCCGACTACAGATTCAGAGCGATGAGTGGAGCTGCGCAGCCAGCCGCGTCGATCCCTCCTCATTCAGGTCCGCCAAAGCCGAGGTTGCTCGATCGGGTCCGCCAGGCGATCTGCACCAGGCACTACAGTCACAGAACCGAGAAGGGGACAGGGACCGCCACACCGTGCTTCCCGCGGCGGTCAAAGAGGCTCTTCTCCGGCATCTCCAGGCTGTCAGGCGGCAGCACGGGGAGGATCTAAGGAAGGGCCTGGGGCGGGTAGCTCTACCCAACGCACTGGACCGCAAATACCCCAATGCGGGTAAGGAGTGGGGCTGGCAGTGGGTGTTTCCCGCCTCTAGCCATTATACAGACAGGATGACAGGAGAGAGGCGGCGCCACCATCTCCATGAATCGGTTCTGCAGCGGGCCGTGAAAGAGGCGAGGCTCAAGGCTGGCATCGCCAAGCCCGCCGGCCCGCACGCTCTGCGCCATTCCTTCGCCACCCATCTCCTCGAAGACGGCTACGACATCCGGACGGTCCAGGAGCTTCTGGGACACAGGGATGTCAGCACGACGATGATCTACACCCACGTGTTGAATCGGGGCGGGAGAGGGATCCTAAGCCCGGCGGATTCCCTCCCGGGGTAGGTGGTGAACCCTACGGCAGGTATATTGGCATTATCCTGGTCGGTGTTTCCCGGTTGGACGGCGTCCTGGACATTGTTGACAAGTCCTCGGAAAGCAAGGAGAATCGCCGCAATCCCGGGAGCTTGAATGACCGTCATAGACTGACCAGCATACTCAATCGATGGGCCGACACTCGCGGCTTGCTGCCGCTCGCGTCGGCCCATTGGGGCGGCGGCTCTGGCGCGCCGCGTGCTGGGCCGCTCGCGCAGCCCAT
>JAKEHP010000131.1 GCA_022614955.1 Candidatus Methylomirabilota bacterium | reverse complement strand
CGGAGGTGGTAGACCTCCTCCTCGAGGGCCTTCACCTGGGCCTGGAGGGCCTCGATCTCGGCTTCGTAGCGCTCCCGGTCCTTCATGGGCGCGGGGGACGGTGGGCCGGCCCTAATGGCCCGGGGCCGGTCCTTTGATGAACACCACGTTGTCCGTGGGAGACTCCGTCAGGCTGGCCACGCTGATCCGCCCCGCCAGCGTCCCGGCCACCTTCCGGTAGATCTTGGCCGAGTTGGACTCCGGGGCGGCCACCAGCAGGGGCTGGCCACTGTCGCCGACGCGGCAGATCTCGGGGTCAATGGGGATCTCCCCCAGGAAGGTAACACCGAGGCGCTCGGCCGCCCGCCGGCCGCCGCCCCGGAGGAAGATCTCGGTCTCGTGGTTGCACTGCGGGCAGACGAACCCGCTCATGTTCTCGATGATGCCCAGGATGGGGACCTTCAACTGGCGGAACATGGCCAGGGCCTTCCCGGCGATGTTCATCGCCACGTCCTGCGGGGTCATCACGATGACGGCCCCCGTGAGGGGGATGGTCTGCGAGAGCGTGAGTTGGGCGTCCCCCGTCCCGGGCGGCAGGTCCACCAGCAGATAGTCCAGGGTCCCCCAGTCCACGTCCCGGAGCATCTGCTGGATGGCGCCGGCCACCATCGGGCCGCGCCAGACCACCGGCGCCCCCTCCGGGAGGAAGAACCCCAGGGACATCACCTTCACCCCCAGGTGGCCTGTGAAGGCAATGATCTTCCCGCCGTTGCTCCGCGCCTCTCCCCGGATGCCCATCATCTGGGGGATGCTCGGGCCGTAGATGTCTGCGTCGAGCAGGCCGACCTGGGCACCGGCCTCGGCGAGCGCCACGGCCAGATAGGTGCTGACGGTGGACTTCCCCACGCCCCCCTTCCCGGAGCCGATGGCTACGGCGTGCTTGACCCCCGGCAGCGGGGCCCGCTCCGGGGTCGCCCGGCTCGTGGCGACGTTGCTGCTCAGTTTCAGCTCGACCTGGGCGACGCCAGGAACGGCCATCAGCGCCTCCCGGACGTCCCCTTCGATCTTGTCCTTCAGCGGGCAGGCCGGGGTGGTAAGCTCCACCGTGAGACGGACGGTCCGCCCCTCCACCTTCAGGTCCTTGACCATGTTGAGAGTGACCAGGTCTTTGTGGATCTCCGGATCCTGGACCTTCCGCAGGGCATCCAGGACGGCGGCCTCAGAGACCGCCGCGGGCTCCGGCTGGCTTCGCTGCTTCCCCCACACGTCACACCCCCTGCGCCGGCCCCCCGGCGGGCTGGGCCTCGGGCGCCCGCTCCTCCTGGGAGTCCTCGATGGCCGCCTCCCGGCGGCCTAGGATACCCCAGGCCTCGCCTTTGTCAAGCAGCGGATCCCCGCAGGTTCATCGGGCGGGGCCGGCGATGAGCTGCAGGAACTCATTCCGGGTCATGGGGCAATCGCGGAAGAGCCCCAGCATGCTGCTGGTGACCGCCCGGCTGTTCTGCTTCTCCACCCCCCGCATGATCATGCAGAAGTGGTAAGCCTCGATGACCACCGCCACCCCCCGCGGCTCGAGCACCTCCATCAGGGTGTCGGCAATCTGGCAGGTTAACCGCTCCTGGACCTGCAGGCGTCGGCTGAACATCTCCACCAGACGGACCACCTTGCTCAGACCCAGGATTGTGTTCTTGGGGAGGTAGGCCACGTGGGCCTTTCCGTAGAAGGGGAGGAGGTGGTGCTCGCACACCGAGTAGATGTCAATGTCCTTCACCAGGACCATCTCGTCGTACTGCTCGGCGAAGACGGCCCCGTTCAGGATCTCCGACAGGTCCTTCCGGTACCCGCTGGTGAGGTACTCCCAGGTCTTCTCCACCCGTTCGGGTGTTTTCACCAGCCCTTCCCGGTACGGGTCCTCCCCCAGCTCCTTCAGCAGGTCACGGATGAGCGGCTGGATTCCCACCGGATGACTCCTTGGAGTTGATCAATCCCTGCACGCGCTTCGCCGGAGGATACCCCCGGCGGAGACGAGAAGTCAAACGGGTTCCACCGTGGCGGCCTCGCTCACGACCGGCGCGCCTTCCCTCAGAGAGGCCGAGGGCGGCAGAGCACCTGCCGCCCTCCTCCTCACGCTCCCGGGACGCCCGGTCACCCAAACGCTAGAAGCTGGTTTCGACGAAGCGAATGCTCCAGCCGCTGCTCCTGGGGTCCACGGTGACCATCCGGTCGTACGTCCCCACGGGCCGCTTCCCGAACTGGGTGGTGACAAAGGCCTTCGCGATAATCCGGTGCTGGCCGACGTCCAGGTTCACGGGCCGGGTCTCCTGCGGGTTCAGGACGAAGGTCGGGCTCCCCAGGTTCCCGGGCTGCTGGTCCAGGTGGATCTGGACCTCCCAGCGGGTGCTGTTGCTGACCTCGCCCCGGGTCGGGTCGGGGGCGTAGGGGCCCTGCCCCGTCACAGGCGGGCCACCGGGAACGGGCTGCGGCGCCCCGGCCCGCGCCGAGTCCTGGCGCCCCTGCTCGTAGGCCCGCTGCTGGCCCTGCTGGTAGATGTCCCCGGCGATCGCCCCACCGAGGCCGCCGATGATGGCCCCCAGCAGAGCCCCCTTGCCCGGGCTCCCCTTCGTCGCCGCGCCAACCACCGCTCCCGTCGCCGCCCCCGCACCCGCGCCGATGATGGCGCCCTGCTGGGTGGCTGTCGGCGGGGTGGCACAGCCGACGGCAACCAAGGGAACGATAAGTGCCAGGATGAACGCCTGCCGAACTGTCATGGGTCCCCTCCTCCCAGCGGCCCCGGCCGGTATCCCGTCAGGGCCGCGCTCCGTCAGACGAGCCCGGGCCCGGATCTCTTCTCGCCCATCGCCCGGGCCCTCAGGCCTCCTCCTCGGTCTGTTCTACCTCGTAGCCCAGGTTCTCCAGCTCCATCACCACGATGGGGATGTACTTGTAGGCCACCGGAGCCGTCCGGACCGCCGACTCGGGCCCCGCCTCCTGCCAGTGCGTCGGCGGCTTCACCGGGATGAGCTGGGGCGTGCTCAGGATCCGGTCCGCCGCGACCCGCAGGCCCGGATCCTCCGTGTGTATGGAGAGGGAGCGGGCATCAGCCCGCCAAGTCCCCAGGACCGTTCCTG
>JAKEHP010000130.1 GCA_022614955.1 Candidatus Methylomirabilota bacterium | reverse complement strand
GTCTCGGCCGCCACGATGGCGGTGGAGATGGTCTCGTAGTCCCGCATCTCCCCCACCAGGATCACGTCCGGGTCCTGCCGCAGGGCGCTCCGCAGCGCTTCCGCGAAGGACTCGGTGTCCATCCCCACCTCGCGCTGGTTCACGAGGGCCTTCTTGTCCCGGTGGAGGAACTCAATGGGGTCCTCGATGGTGATGATATGGCAGGCCCGATTGGCATTGACCTGGTCGATCATCCCCGCCAGGGTCGAGGATTTCCCGCTCCCGGTGGTCCCGGTGACCAGGATGAGGCCCCGGGGCTCCATGGCCAGCTTCTCCAGGACCGGCGGGAGGTTCAGCTCGGAGACGGCCTGGATCTTGATGGGGATGACGCGCATGACCATCCCCACGGTGCTCCGCTGCTGGAAGATGTTGCACCGGAACCGGCCAAGCCCGGGCAGGCTGTAGGCCAGGTCGATCTCGTTGTGCTCCTTGAATTTCTCCTTCTGCTTGCTGTTCATCACCGCGAAGGCCATCCGGATGGCATCTTCCTGGGTGATACGCGGCCTCTCGGTGATGGGGACGAGCTTATCGTCTATCCGGAGGACCGGCGGGCTCCCCACCTTGATGTGCAGGTCAGAGGCCTTCCGTTCCACGGCCATCTTCAGGAGTTCCTGCAGCTCCATGGACCCTCCTCCGGTCCTCCGGGGGCGTGGCCCTACTTGGCGGCCGGCGCCCCGGCCAGCGCCCTGGGGGTGGCGGCGATCCCAAGGGCCTCCCGGAGCTTCGCCTCCACCTCGGCCGCGATGGCCGGGTTCTCCAGGAGGAACCGCTTGGCGTTGTCCCGCCCCTGCCCGATCCGCTCCCCGTTGTACGCGTACCAGGCCCCGCTCTTCTCGATAATCTTCTGCTGGGTCCCCAGGTCGATCAGGCTCCCGGCCCGCGAGATCCCCTCCCCATACACGATGTCGAACTCCGCCTCCCGGAAGGGCGGTGCCACCTTGTTCTTCACCGCCTTCACTTTGACCCGGGACCCCACCACGGTGTCGCCATCCTTGATGGCCGCGATTCGCCGGATGTCGAGGCGGATCGAGGCGTAGAACTTCAGGGCCCGGCCGCCGCTGGTGGTCTCGGGGTTGCCGAACATGACCCCGATCTTCTCGCGGAGCTGGTTGATGAAGATCACGCACGTCCGGGACTTGCTGATGGCCGCCGTCAGCTTCCGGAGGGCCTGGGACATGAGGCGCGCCTGCAGGCCCACGTGCGCGTCTCCCATTTCCCCCTCGATCTCGGCCCGGGGGACCAGGGCGGCCACCGAGTCCACCACCACCACGTCAATGGCCCCGCTGCGCACCAGCACCTCCGTGATGTCCAGGGCCTGTTCCCCCGTGTCCGGCTGGGAGATGAGGAGCTCGTCTGTCTTGACCCCCAGCGTCTCGGCGTACTTGGGGTCGAGGGCGTGCTCGGCGTCCACGAAGGCCGCCTCGCCGCCCGCCCGCTGGGCCTCGGCGATGACGTGCAGGGCCAGCGTGGTCTTTCCCGACGCCTCGGGGCCGAAGATCTCCACCACCCGCCCCCGGGGCAGCCCGCCCACGCCGAGGGCCGCGTCCAGCTCCAGGGACCCCGTGGAGACCACGGCGATAGGCTCCAGGGCCCCCTTCCCCCCCATCTTCATGATGGAGCCCTTGCCGTACAGCTTCTCGATCTGTGCGATTGCGACGTCCAGCGCCTTCTCCTTCTCTCGCTTCTCCATGGCCTCCCGCCCCCTTCAGCCGAACCACTTCGCCTCTCTCCCTCTCCAACGGTACGGTAGGCCGACCCTAAAGCATCCCCTCCCTGTTGTCAACCCGATACCCCGGGCCAAGTCCGGGTGGTTCGAACTGCAATATCACAAGCAATTCAAGTGGTTGGACTCTCCTCGGGCGCCGGCCGTCCGCCATTCCCACCCGAGAGTTCATGACTGGCAAGAAGGGTGCCAGGTGGACGCGGAGGAGGACCACGGGGGCAGCCCTCGCGGCTGCAGTCCAGCCGGCCCGGCATATTTGACAGGCCGAAACCTCTGGTCTAAGATGCCGCTGAATCCCGGGGCGCGCGGCCGGGACGGGGACGGGGATGGCAGCCGAGACGATTACGATCAAGAAGTACAGCAACCGGAAGCTGTATGACCCGGGTCAGAGTCGGTACGTCACCCTGGAGGAGATTGCCGAGATGGTCCGCCAGGGAAAGGCAATCCGGGTCGTGGACGCCGACAGCGACGAGGACCTCACGAGCGTTACCCTGGCCCAGATCCTCCTGGAGGGGGAGAAGCAGAAGCGCCACCCCCTCCCGGTCGAGTTCCTTCACCAGCTCGTTCAATATGGGGAGGCGATGCAGGCCCTCCTCCAGCAGGCCGTGGCTTCAAACGTGGATGCCTTCGTGAAGGCCCAGCGGGAGGGAGAGAAACAGCTCCAGGAACTGGCCAAGGCGGGGGGGAAGCTCGCCGAGAGCTGGCTGGCGCCCACGGAGTCTCTCTGGCGGGGCATGGCGCCCCGCGGCACGGATGAGGGGAACCGGACAGCCGCCCTGAAGGCCGAGGTGGAGGCCCTGAAGGCGAGGCTCCGGGAGCTGGAGGAGAAGCTGACCAGGGGCTGACCGCCCGGAAGACTGGGAACAGAACACACGGCCGGCAGGAGCGGGTCCTGCCGGCCGTTCGCTTTCGAGGGAGGCTAGTTCTGGGAGGCCGGGCGGTAGATCGCCTGCACCTTGGCAACGTAGCCCGAGGTGGCCTCGGCGTGCTCCTTGGCCGTCTGCTCGGCACGGCTGACAAGGGTCTCGCCCAGACCCAGGAGGCCCCGAGTGGCCGCCACGTTCAGCTCCACGAGCTTCTTGTTCCCGTCCAGGGTGAGGGCGAGGACCTTCTGGCCGAGGGTCACGGGATCCTTCGGCAGGTCGCGCAGAAGGTCATTCATGCCCTGGGCCATGGCCTTCACGTCGGCGTCGACGGCGAGCAGCCGGCCGCGGAGCTCCTCGGAGAACTTGAGGGCCGCCTCGCTCGTGGCGGTGTTGAAGTCCACCGTCCGCCAGAAGAGCCGGGTCATCTCCTCGCGGGCGAAGGTCGCGAACTCGAGGTTCTTGTTCACAGCGTCGGCGATCGTCTCGGGGCCGATCAGGTAGGGGAACGGCTTCTCAGACATGTTGCGGGTCCTCCGTTTTGGGCGTTGCGGGCCGACTGCCCCGCCCCCCATGGGCGAAGCTCTTATCTGCCCTGACGCACTGCAATATAGCGCGCCGCGTCAGGGATGTCAAGAGCTTTTTAATGCATAGCATCATTTAATTTTATACTTAGTCTTAACAGCTAGATAGGAGTATATAGAGATAATTTACTATAAAGTATTATTTCACGCGTACATCCCGCCGTTGACATTGAGGGTCTGGCCAGTGATGTAGGAAGCCTCGTCCGAGACCAGGAAGACGACCGCTTTGGCTACCTCCTGTGGCGTTCCAAGACGGCGCATGGGAATCTGGGTCACGATCTTCCCCCGGATCTCCTCCGGAACCGCCGCCACCATCTCCGTCTCGATGAAGCCGGGGGCGACGGCGTTCACCGTGATTCCCTTGGTGGCCAGCTCCTTCGCCAGCGTCTTGGTGAAGCCGAGGAGGGCAGCCTTGGCCGCGGCGTAGTTCGCCTGGCCTAAGTTGCCAATTTGCCCCACGATCGAGGAAATGTGAACGATCCGGCCGTAGCCCCGCTCGAGCATCCCGTCCAGGAACGCCTTGGTGCAGTAGAAGACCCCGTTCAGGTTGACCGACAGAACCGCGGCCCAGGCCTCTTCGTCCATCCGGACGAAGGTCCGGTCCCGCGTGATCCCCGCGTTGTTCACGAGCAGGTCCACCCGGCCAAAGCGAGCTAGCACCTGCTTCTTCATCCGCTGGACCGCGTCCCGCTCGCTCACGTCGGCCTGGAAGATGTCGGCGATTCCGCCGGCCTCCGCGATCTCCCGCGCCACCTCCCGGGCCGCCCGCTCACTCCCCTGGTAGTTGATCGCGACGGCCGCGCCGGCGTCCGCCAGGGCCTCGCAGATGGCCCGCCCGATCCCGCGGGAGCCCCCCGTCACCAGCGCGACCCGCCCCGACAGGCGCATGTTCCCCTCCCCGCCCGCCCGAGTAGCCCGGGGCGAGCCCCCAGCCCACCTTCTGGTGTACCCCGGTGTAGATGGCCTCCATCCCGGCGTCCCGGAGGGCGCGGGCGACCACCTTCACGCCACGGTCATGGCCGTCGAGCCCGCACTTCGCCATGAGCACCCGGATCTTACGTCTCCCGGAACCAGTACGGCTCGGCCGGGGCAGGGCGATAGGTCTCGTCGTAGTTGGGCGGCCAGCCTCTGTCGGGCACCATTGCTTTCTGGGAGGGAGGCAAATTCTAACACGGGCCTCTTGCGAGCGCCAATCTGTTGCGTCTGCGGAACCCGGAGGCTAGGTTGCCCCACCCTCCCCCGCCGTCTGGGTAGCCGTCCTATAGCTTTGCGCGAGGGCGGCGTAGGGTTCGACCCGGCGGCGGTTCTCACCGATTTCCTCCTCGGTGGCCGCCCGCTTCGGGGTCGCCGGATTTCCCAGGACGAGGGTGCGGGCCGGGATTTCGCCCCCGCGCGCGATGACCCCGGCGCCGACGGTGAGCGGCGCCTCCGCGGTGCCGGTCAGGATCGCGCCCGGGGCGATCCGGGGCTCCTTATCCCCTACGGCCTGGATCATGGCTGGAGTACCGTGAGGTCCCGCGGGACTTCCGTGAGGGCTTCGGCCGCCTTCGCGGTAACCAGGAAGGTGTCCTCCAGGCCGATGACCCCGACCTGCGGGAGAGTGAGCTTTGGCTCGACGGCCAGCACCATCCCCTCCTCGAGGGGCATCTCGAAGCCCCGGGCGAGAAACGGGATCTCGTCAATTTCCAGCCCGACCCCGTGCCCCACATAGCTGAGCTGCCCCTCGCCGGAGCGCATGAAGATCTCCCCATACCCGAGGTCCGCGGCTGCCGCCGCGGCTGCGGCGAAAACCGCTCCCGCGGGAATGCCTGGGCGAAGGGTGTCCCGCGCCACCTCCCAGATCGCCCGGACGGCCGCGTAGGCCCGCAAGACTTCATCCTGGGCCTCCCCCAGGACAAAGGTCCGGGTCATGTCGGCGTAGTACCCGTGGCAGGCCCCCACCAGGTCGAGCAGGATCGGCTCGCCGCGGCGGATCGGGCGGAAGGAGGCTCCGTGCCCCACGGCCGGGTAGGGCCCCCGGCCCCCGGTGGGAGAGTCGAGGAAGGCCGGGACCGCGCTGTGCGGGCCCGCGAGCAGGTGCCCATAGAAGCTCTCCTGGTTGAACCGCCGGAACCGGACCTGGCCCTGGTGTCCGGCCCGGCGGGCCTCCGCCTCAACCTCTGCTGCCAGCTCCACCTCAGTCATGCCCTCCCGCGCGACTGCGGCCAGCCGGGCTGCCATCCGGGCCGAGATGGCTGCGGCCGCCCGGATCGCTTCGACCTCCCAGCTGCTCTTGCGGGTGCGGAGCACCCGGATCTCCATGGAGAGGTCAACCATGTCGGCCGCGGGGAAGGCCTTCTGGAGGCGCTGGTAGAGCGTCACCGGCAGGACATCTAGCTCCAGGCCCAGGCGGGCCAGGCGGCGCCAGCCCCGCTCCTCGGCAAGCCGGGGGATCTCGCTGTATGCCCGGTACGGGATGACCTCGGCGATGCGCCCCTCCTCCCCGGCCCGGCTCAGGCTCCGGCGGACGAAGAAGAGCGGGGGGGCCTCCGCGGGCACCATCAGGACCCCATCCTGTACGGTCCCCGTGAAATAGTAGAGGTCCGCATTCTGGAGGACCAGGGCGGCATCCAGCTCCAGGGCCTGGAGGCGCTGCTGGAGCAGGGTAAGCCGGCGGGCGATCTCCGCCGGTGGGACGAGGGACGGTTCGAGGGGACGAAGGCTCATTTCGTCGGCAATTCCGGGGCGGGGTCTCGAAACCGGTTCAGAGGTTTGGCCAGAGCTCGAAGAAACCCGGCAAACGATACTGGAGGGTTGGAATCGCCGTCAAATGAATTCGCGGAACGATCTCTAACTCGCTGCTAGCTCGCCGTCGCCGGACCTGCGGGCACCCTTCAAGTGGCGTATCAGCAGGCCACGGGACCGGGAGAGATCTCATGCGCGACCCCGTCGGAACGGGCCATGGTGGCGACCGGCGCGCCTTGACATTTCCGAGGCCCCCTGTTACTGATACCCAAGGCACCTGCCCCCGTGATGTTCCCGCCTCTGCTGCTGGCCCGGCGCTTCCGAAGGAGGGCCCCCCGTGATGGACCCCAAGAAGGCGAATGAGGAGCTGACCGAGTACCTCCGTCCCCAAACCTTCCCGGTCGCCGTCCGGATGTTGCGCACCGGCGAGCCGATCCCTGAGAGGGCCCGCCGGCCGGCCCGCGACTTCAAAGCCCACTTCGCCAACTGCCAGACCATTGACATGGTCCGTCGCTACGGCTGGACGATCGCGCTGACTCGGGAGGACTCGATCTGCTCCCTCGGGATCGTGGCCCTCGGGCTGGACAAGGAACTGAAGTTCTACAGCGACGGGAACCTCTGCGCCGGGATGTACACCGAGACCCCCGAGGCCGGCGCCCGCTCCGAGGCGGCCGTGGACAAGTTCGCCCACAGGCAGTACGACGGGTTCGTGGCGGGGCCGCTGGAGCGGGCGAACTTCGAGCCAGACCTGGCGGTGATCTACGCCAACCCCGCCCAGGTGATGCGCCTGGTCCAGGGGGCCCTCTGGAAGCGGGGGGGCAAGCTCACCTCCTCCTTCGGCGGGCGAATTGACTGCGCCGAGATCATCGTGACCACCATGAAGACCCAGGAGTGCCAGGTCATCCTCCCCTGCTCCGGGGACCGGATCTTCGGCCAGACCCAGGACCACGAGATGGCCTTCAGCATCCC
>JAKEHP010000129.1 GCA_022614955.1 Candidatus Methylomirabilota bacterium | reverse complement strand
GAGGGGGCGGAACCCCCGGGGGTCCCGTATCCCCAGGAGCTGGTGCTCGTTCATCAGGACCAGGGAGTAGGCGCCCCGGACCTGGCGGAGGGCCTCGACCGCCGCCTGCATCAGGCTGCCGGCATTGGAGCGGGCGATCAGGTGGAGGATGACCTCGGTGTCCGTGGTCGAGGAGAACACCGCTCCCTGCGCTTCCAGCTCAGCCCGGAGGGCCACGGCGTTCAGCAGGTTGCCGTTGTGGGCGATGGCGACCGCGCCATGGCGGGTCCCCACCAGGAAGGGTTGGGCATTCTTGAGCTGGCTGCTGCCGGTGGTGGAGTAGCGGACGTGGCCAATGGCGAGCGAGCCGGGGAGGCGGCGGAGGCGGGCCTCGGTGAAGACGTCCGCGACAAGCCCCATGGCCTTCTCGACGTGGACGCCCGTCCCGTCGGAGGCCGCGATCCCGGCCGACTCCTGCCCCCGGTGCTGAAGGGCGTAGAGCCCCAGGTACGTTATCTTGGCGGCCTCGGGGTGAGGGAAGACCCCGAAGATCCCGCACTCCTCCCGGAACTTCTCCTCCCGCATGGCCTCCCCCGCCGCGGCGGGCGCCGTAGCGGCATTGTACCCGAGGCGCGCAGCAGCCGCAAGGGGCCTAGAGGGCCCGCTTGACCCCCTGGAGGGCCTGGCGGGTCCGCTGCTCGTTCTCCACCAGGGCGAACCGGACGTACTCGTCCCCAAAGGACCCGAAGCCCACCCCGGGGGAGACCGCGACCCGGGCCTTCTCCACCAGGAACTTGCTGAACTCGAGGGAACCCATCGCCCGGTACTCGTCCGGAATCCGCGCCCAGACGAACATGGTCGCATTCGGCTTCTCGCACTTCCACCCGATCCGGTTCAGGCCGTCTACCAGGACATCGCGGCGGGACCGATAGGTGGCCACGATCTCCTCCACGCAGTCCTGGGGCCCGTTGAGCGCGATGATGGACGCAATCTGGACCGGCTGGAAGATGCCATAGTCCAGGTAGGACTTGATCCGCTGCAGCGCGGCGATGACCTCCCGGTTCCCCACCGCGAACCCCACCCGCCACCCCGGCATGTTGTAGGACTTGCTCAGGGTGAAGAACTCCACTCCCACATCCTTCGCCCCCGGCGCCTGGAGGAAGGAGGGGGCGCGGTACCCGTCGAAGCAGAGGTCGGCGTAGGCGAAGTCGTGGATGACCAGGAGCTCGTGCTCCTGGGCGAAGGCCACCACCTGGACGAAGAACTCCTCCCCCACGACGGCGGTGGTGGGGTTGTGCGGGAAGGAGAGGACCAGGACCTTCGGCCGCGGCCAGGCTCCCTGGTGGGCCTCCCGCAGCCGGCCGAAGAAGTCCACGCCGGGCGCCAGGTGCACACTGCGGACATCCGCCCCCGCGATGACCATCGAGTAGGTGTGGATAGGGTAGGTGGGGTTGGGGACGAGGGCGGCGTCCCCCTTCTCCACCAGCGCCATGGCCAAGTGGGAGATCCCCTCTTTGGCCCCGATGGTGACGATCGCCTCCGTCTCCGGGTCCAGCTCCACGGCGTAGCGCCGGCGGTACCAGTCGCAGATGGCCTGCCGGAGCTTGGTGATGCCGCGGGAGGCAGAGTACCGGTGGTTCCGGGGGTTGCGGGCCGCCGTATCCCTGGTAACCCTGATCGATCCATTGCACGGGCGGCATCCAGTGCTGGCCGGGCAG
>JAKEHP010000128.1 GCA_022614955.1 Candidatus Methylomirabilota bacterium | reverse complement strand
GTCCCGGTCATCGGCTTGCACGCGGTCTACCAGGACCCGAAGATCCGGCGGGCGGGGAGCGCGGAAGAGGCGGTGAGCCTCGCGCTGACGGCGGCGGGGGAGGCGGGTTGAGGAGGGGAGCGGACATGGAGAGGCTCAAGGCGAAGATCCGCGACATCCCCGATTTCCCCAAGCCGGGTATCGTCTTTAAGGACATCACGCCACTGCTCGCTGACGGGCCCTCCTTCCGGACCCTCACGGATGCCCTGGCCGCCCGGTTTGCCTCCCGGAAGGTCGACCTCGTAGTGGGGATTGAGGCCCGGGGGTTCGTCATCGGCTCGGCCGTCGGGTACGTCCTCGGGGCCGGGATCGTTCTCATCCGGAAGAAGGGGAAGCTCCCGTACAAGACCCACAAGGCGATCTACCAATTGGAGTACGGGACGGACACGCTGGAGATCCACGAGGACGCCATCAAGCCGGGGCAGCGGGTCATCATCGTGGATGACCTGCTGGCGACCGGGGGGACCGTGTCCGCCGCCATTGACCTGGTGAACAAGCTGGGGGGGACCGTGGTGGGGATCGGGTTCCTGGTCGAGCTGACCTTCCTGAAGGGCAGAGAGAAGCTGCGGGAGCAGGAAATCTTTTCCCTGGTCCAGTTCTGAGGGTCCGGGGCGTCGGGCGCGTGGCCCTATAGCTCAGGGGACAGAGCGAGAGTTTCCTAAACTCTGCGTCGCAGGTTCGAGTCCTGCTAGGGCCACCACCCGGGCCGGGGGCCGGGCCTGGGGGAAATGGAGGGCGATGGGGACGGAGAGGACCGCGCGAGGGCGTGGGGGTGGTGCGGAGCCGCGGGGGCGGTGGGAAGGCCTCTGGCAGACGGCCACAAGCCGTCGGACCCTCACCGGGATGGGCCTGGTCCTGGTCGCTGCCCTGCTCCTCGGCGCCGGGGTGGTTGCGTACCGGCTGTATGCGGCGCGTCAGGAACTCCGAGCCCAGGCCCTCCTTGGGGAGGCCCTCACCAAGGCCGAGAGCGTTACGGAGGCCCTCCAGGGGGGCAAACCCGGGGACCTGAAGCCAGAGGCGGCCCAGGAGGTCCTGGGTGCCCTCCAGAAGGTCCGGGAGGAGTACCCCCGGAGTCAGGCAGCCGGGTTGGCCCTCCTCCAGGTGGGGCACCTGCAGTATCGGCTCCGGCGGTACGCCGAGGCCGCCCGGACCTACGAGGTGTACCTGGGAGAGTACCCCCGGGGGCCGTTCGTCTTCTGGGCGGCCATGGGGCAGGGCTACAGTCTGGAGGGGCAAGAGGAGTGGGAGCGCGCCGCCCGCGTCTATGAAGCCGCCGCGGAGCGCCACGGTGGCACCCCCCTGGCGGCCGAGGCGCTGATGGGGGTCGGGCGGTGCTACGAGGCCCTGAGCCGCCCGAGAGAGGCCCAGGCAATCTATGCCGAGATCGTCAAGAAGTACCCGGACACTGTCTGGGGCTCCCTGGCGGAGCGTCGCCTGGCGTTCCTCGAGGCGTCCTGAGAGGGGAGGGCAATCAGAGGCCTATAGTCTGATAAGGGATATTATGTAAAATACTTTGACTGGCCACTTCTCATTCACCGCATCCCCATCTCCCCCAACCGCCCAGCCGCTTCTGTGTGCCTCCTTGATCCAAAGACCTGCCGTCTACACGCCAGGATGGCCACCTGCTTCGTCGCGCTGACCCCTTGTGTAATCACGTGTGCTGCCCCCCCGGGAGCGGAAACACAAACGCCCCGGAGAAACCTCCGGGGCGTTCCCCTGCATCCCATCTCCAGGGCCGGGTCTACATTTTGTACTTGCCGAAGTCCTCGGGCTTGAGGTTCTCCAGCCA
The DNA here is from genome assembly GCA_022614955.1 of Candidatus Methylomirabilota bacterium. Lineage (GTDB taxonomy): Bacteria > Methylomirabilota > Methylomirabilia > Methylomirabilales > JACPAU01 > JACPAU01. Next base: position 18,359 of record JAKEHP010000128.1, on the reverse strand, counting down.
CTCCCGCCAGCGGTCCGACTCCTCTTTCTCCTCGCTGACCTCGATGGACTTGGCCCTGGTGACCACCTTCTCGACCACAAAGATGGGAGCGTTCACCCGAAGGGCAAGGGCGATGGCGTCGGAGGGCCGGGAGTCAACGTTCACCACGTTTCCGTTGACGTTGATCTCGATGACGGCGAAGAACGTATTATCCTTCAGGTCGTTCACCACCACCTGCTGCACGCTGGCCCCGAGCCCATCCAGGATGTTCTTAATGAGGTCGTGGGTCATGGGCCGCGGGGTGGAGATCTTCTCCAGCTCCAGCGCGATGGCGTTTGCCTCGAAGATGCCGACCCAGATCGGGAGGGCCCGCTTGTCGTCCGCATCCTTCAGGATGATGATGGGCATGTTGGTGATGGGGTCCAGGGCGATCCCCCGAACGGTCATCTTGATCATCGTCACCGCCCTCCCTCACGGGACGAGGCCGCAAACCGCGGGGCCAGCTTGGCGTAGGTGGCCGCAAGGTGCTCGGGCATCACCTTGGTTTCCCCGATGACGGGCATGAAGTTCGTGTCGCCGCTCCACCGCGGGACGACGTGGAGATGCAGGTGGTCCTCCATGCCGGCCCCCGCCACCTTCCCCAAGTTCAACCCGATGTTAAAGCCGTCGGGGCGGAGCTCCTCCCGGAGGAACGTCTCGCTCCGCTGGAGCCACCGCATGAGGTCGAGGAGTTCGTCGGGGGAAAGGTCGGCAAGGCGGTCACAGTGCCGGTAGGGGGCGACCAGGAGATGGCCGTTGTTGTAGGGGTAGAGGTTCATCAGGACGTACGCCCACCTCCCCCGGGCGAGCACGAGGTTTACAGGGTCATCTGTCCCGGCAGCCTTCTCGCAGAGAATGCAACCCCCCTCGCGGGGGCCCGTGATGTAGGCCATCCGCCAGGGGGCCCAGAGGGTCTCCATACTCCGGCCGTCCTTCGGGGCGCCGCCCCGCAAGGCCCATGTTCCGCGCACCTAGCTGGCCACGATGCGGTAGACCGGGATGGAGCCGACCACGCCCTTAAACTTAGCATCGCCCACATACTCTATCAAGATGTTTTTTTGCAGCACAGGGTCCTGAAAGCTGTAGGTGGAACCCTGGTGGCCCTCCTGGCGCTCCATCGGGACCTCCTGGGCCAGGGTGTCCACCGTGTCCTGGCTGGCCGCGATGCCGGTGTTGTAGAGCACCCCCGTTCCGTCCACCCAGACCTCCGCCGGCTTTTCGGCCCGGGCCACGGGGAGCGGCGCGTCCTCCTCTCCCCCCCCCTCCTCCGGTCCCTTTCCCCCCGAGCCGCTCAGGCGGCCGGCGATGTTCACGTGGCGGCCGATCACGGTGGTGTCCATGCTCATCTCGTCCAGGATGAAGCGGGCGACCTGGGCCCGCCCGGTGTGGAGGCTGATCCCCATCTGGAAGTGGGTCTTCCCCTCTTTCCGGGATCGGGCCATGAGCTCCTGCAGGGCGACGGCGGTCCGGACGCCGTTCAGTTCGTCCTGCTTGCTGACTGTGGTCGCGCCGAAGGTGATCATCACCCCGTCGCCGGTGAACTTGTCAATCCGCCCCTGGAAGCGCTTCACGATCCCGGCCAGGGGGTCAAAGACATCGTAGAGGTGCTGCGTCAGCTCCCCTTCCGACACGGCCCCCTCCGAGGTCCGGGTGAACCCCCGCAGATCGGCGAACAGGATCGTGACCTTCCGGGCGCTGTTCAGGACCTCCAGGGACTCGTGGAATCGGTAGAGGCGGCCCTCCGCGAAGAGCTGCTTGAGCTGCCGGTCGTCCAGCCCGGGGGGGATAAGGGTGATCCCTTGGCGCAGCAGGTCAATGACCTCCGTCCGCCGGACGGCATCCACCAGCTCCAGGTAGTCGGATAGCAGCTCTCCCCAACCCCCCCGCCGCTCGGCACCCTGGCGCAGCGTGCGGTTCCCCCGGAGCTTCTCCCCGGTCCCCTCGTAGTCGGTGAAGAGGTAGGTGAGAACGTGTCGGTTGAAGAGGATCTTCTGCTCCGCCTTCTCGTTGTCGTACTGGGTCGGGGGGAGGCCCGGCAGACGCTGGCGCAGGAGATCCAGGAGCCGCCTTTCCTGTCGGGTCAGGCCTGTCCGCAGCCGGTCCCGGCAGATCCCCGTGATCTCCTTGTACTCCGAGAAGGTGAGCCGGAAGCGCTTGTTCTGGTCAATGAGGACGGCGGAAAGGTTGAGCCCGCTGAGGCTGGGCTCGGTGAGGGGAAGCTGGTCGTCGAAGAGGCTCTCGATGAGGCTGTGGTTGAAGTCGTCGCCCAAGTTGTACCGGAGGCGCTCCGGGGCCATGCTCCGGAACCGCTGCCACACCATCAGGTGGAGGTTCCGGTAGAAGCCCCGGAGGATCGGGTGCATCTGGTACCTGATGTGTCCCTTCACCCGGTCCCGCCGGAAGACCTCCTCGATAACCTGGACCACTTCCTTGGAGTGGGCGAGCCAGAAGAGGTTCAGGAGCCCCAGCCGGCGGTCGTTGGCGATGATGTTGGAGGTGATCTCGGTGAGGATCCGCTGGTAGGCAGCATGGGCGTCGCCGCTGCCGGACCCGAGGGCCGCGGCCCGCGGGTCGGGGGCCCGTTGCTCCGCGAGGGACTCGTAGACGGCAGCGATGAAGGCGACCACCCGGGCCTTCAGGCCCGAGTGAAGCTCCACGACGAGGACGGGGTCCCTGCCGGTGGGGGCATGGCCCTCCGGGAGCTGGGGGAGGTCGGGCCCGAAGAGATCGGCGACCTCCTCCGGCCGCCCCTCGATGAACCGCGTGACGCGGCTGCCCGCCCCGTGTGCGAGAATGCGCATCCGTGCCGTCCGCCGTCCCCTGGGCGGCGTGGCCGGCCCAGCGATCCAGCAGGGCCTCCGGCTCCCTGCTTTCCTTCCGCTGCCCGCCGCCCCGTTCGCCCTCAGCTATCCACGAGGGCCTTCAGCTCTTTGCCCGGCTTGAAATAGGGGACCTTCTTGGCCGGCACGCTGACCGGCTTGCCCGTCTGGGGGTTGCGCCCCTGCCGGGCCTCGCGGCGGCGGACCCGGAAGCTCCCGAAGCCCCGCAGCTCCACCTTCCCGTCGGTGGGAGAGGACAGGGCCTGGGCGATGCTCTTGAAGATGGTCTCGATGACGACCTCGGTCTCCTTCTTGGTGAGGTTGACCGTCGTGGCCACTCGCTCTACCAGGTCCGCCCGCGTCATGGATGAGTCCTCCCTTGGAGCCAAGGGTCTGTTCCGGGGCCGGCCGCTCGGGGGCGGCTACGGGAGATGGAAGAGGTAGGCGAGGGTCAGCGACGGGCTGGTGCCGGGCAGGCCCCAGGGTTCCGCCAGTTGCCAGCCGGTCAGGAGGCGCAGGAGAGAAAAGCGCCGCTTCTCGATCTGGGTCACGGCCGGCCTCCCCGGGATGCCCGCCAGGTTCCCGGCTCGGGCCAGGGCGTCCTGGAAGTTCCCCAGCTCGTCCACCAGCCCCAGCTCCTGCGCCTGCCGCCCGCTGAAGATCCGCCCGTCCGCGAGCTGCTCCACCCGCCGTCGCTCCAGCTTCCGGCCCTCGGCCACCGCCTGGATGAACTGGTCGTGGACATCGTCGAGCACGCTCTGGAGGATCCGCCGCTCCTCGGTGGTAAGCTCGCGCGTCGCGGAAGCCAGGTCTTTGTAGGTGCCGCTCTTGATGACCACCGCCCGGACGCCGATCTTCTGGAGCAGCTCGCCGAAATTCGGGATCTGCATGATCACGCCGATGCTGCCGGTGATGGTGCCGGGGTTCGCCAGGATGCGGTCGGCGGCGCTGGCGACGTAGTACCCGCCCGAAGCGGCCAGGGAGCCCATGGAGGCCACAACCGGCTTCCCGTGCACCCGCCGGACCTTGAGGAGCTCCTCGTGGATCTCCTGGGAGGCGGCGACCCCGCCCCCGGGGCTATTGATCCGGATGAGGAAGGCGCGGACGGTCGGGTTTTGCAGGTGGCGCTCGAACTGGTCGGTGATCTCCTTCGAGTCCAGGATGACCCCGTCGATCTCCACCAGGGCCACCTTGGGCCCGCCCAGGGTCTCCCGGACGCCGGTCAGGTAGGCGACGGCGAAGACGGCGGCAAAGAAGAGGAGGCCCACCCCCCCCCCCACCGCCACCGCCCGGAGCAGCGACCGCCGCATGCCGACAATTCCGCCGGGCCCTTAGCGCCGGCGGAACCCCTCCTCCTCATCCGCCTCGGCGGCTGCCCGCGCTTCGCGATAGGCCCGCAGGCTGAGACCGATCTTCCGCTCGTCGGCGTCCAGCTTGATGATCTTCATGGTGAGCTCGTCGCCCACCTGCACCACATCGTCCGGCTTGTTGACCCTCCCCTCGCTCAGCTCGGAGACATGCAGGAGCCCCTCGATGCCGTCGGGAAGCTCCACGAAGGCCCCGAAGTCGGTGAGCCGGACGACCTTCCCGGTCACATCCATCCCCACTCGGTAGCGCTCCGGCACCGTCGTCTGCCAGGGGTCGGGCTGGCACTGCTTGAGGCCGAGGGAGATCCGGCGGTTGTGGCGGTCCACGTGCAGGACCAGGGCCTCCACCTTGTCCCCCTTCTTGAGCAACTCCGAGGGGTGGCGGACCCGCTTGGTCCAGGACATATCCGAGACATGGATGAGACCGTCAATGCCATCCTCTAGCTCCACGAAGGCGCCGAAGTCGGCCAGGTTCCGGACCTTCCCCTCCACGCGGGTGCCGACGGGGTACCGTTCTTCGATGAAGTTCCACGGGTTCGGCTCCACCTGCTTCATGCCCAGGGAGATCCGTTTGGCCTGCTTGTCAATGTCCAGGACCATCACCTCGATCAGGTCGCCGATGGACACCACCTTGGAGGGGTGTTTGATCCGCTGGGTCCACGACATCTCGGAGATGTGCACCAACCCCTCTACCCCCGGCCCCAGCTCCACGAAGGCGCCGTAGTCAACGAGGGAGACGATCTTCCCCTTCACTTTGGAGCCCACGGGGAATTTCTGGTCGGCCGCCTCCCACGGGTCGGACAGACGCTGCTTGTACCCGAGGGAGATCCGCTCCGTGGCGCGGTCGAACTTCAGGACCACCACCTCGATCTCGTCCCCCACCTGGAAGAGCTCCGTCGGGTGGTTCAGGCGCCCCCAGGACATGTCCGTGATGTGGAGCAACCCGTCCAGCCCTCCCAGATCCACGAAGGCGCCGTACTCAGTGATGTTCTTGATCTTGCCGCGGAAGACCTTCCCCTCCTCCAGAATGGCGAGGGTCTGGGCCTTGAGCGCCCTCCGCTCCTCTTCGAGCAGCTCGCGCCGGGAGAGGACGATGTTCCCCCGCTTCTGGTTGAGCTTGATGATCTTCATGGGGAAGCTCTTGCCGATCAGCCGGTCCAGGTCCCGCGCCGGGCGGAGGTCCACCTGCGAGCCCGGGAGGAAGGCGCGGACCCCGATGTCCACCATCAGGCCACCCTTGGTCTTCCCCACGATGGTCCCGGTCACCGCCCCCCCCTGCTCGTAGACCCGGCTGATCTGCTCCCAGATCTTGATCTTCTCCGCCTTCTCCCGGGAGAGGACGATGAGGCCCTCGCTGTCTTCCTTCGACTCGAGGTAGACATCCACCAAGTCCCCGAGCTGGGCCGCGACCTCGCCCTGGGGCGTGGTGAACTCCTTGAGCGGGACCGAGCCCTCGGACTTGTAGCCGATATCAATGAGCACCGCGTCCGCCGTGACCTCAACGACCCGACCCCGCACGATCTCCCCTTCGGCGATGTCCTTGAAGGTCTGATCGTAGATGGCCTGCATCGCCGCCGTCTGTTCGGCGGAGCGGGGATCGTAATCCGGGTCGGTCGGGGGGAGGGGGGGTTTGGGCATCTTCGTCGTCGTCCGTGGGGCGGGCATCTGCGGTGGCACCTCCTGGGTTACGATGAACGGCTGTCCGACGGAGCTCCATGAATCAGGGACTGCTGCACGCCCGCCTGCAGGCGCGCGATGGCTTCCATGATCTCCTGGCTGAGGGCGCTGTAGAACTCCCGCCCGTCCCGCGCGGTCTCACGGAACACGAGGGGGGGGCCGATCCAGACCCGGATCGCCCCCGGGGAGGGCAGCCGGGCCCCCCGAGGCATCACGGCCGCCGTCCCCTCGAGGTAGATGGGGACCACGGGGCAGCCGCTCCGCAGGGCGAGCATCCCCGCGCCAGCTTTCCCCGGCTGCAAGTGCCGGCCGTCCCCCCGGGTCCCCTCGGGGAAAATCAGGAGGGCTTCCCCCTTCCGGAGAAGCGCCAGGGACCGCCTGAACGCGGACGGGTCCGCCTGGCCGCGGCTGATGGGAAACAGCTGGATCCGGCGCAGGAACCACGCGAAAACGGGGTTCCGGAACAGCTCCTCCTTTGCCATATAATGGAGCTTCCGGCGGATGGCGCAGCCCAGCACCACCGGGTCCACGTTGCTCACATGGTTCGCTGCCAGGATGACGGCGCCCCGCTCCGGAACATGCTCCCGCCCCGCGACCTCAAGCCGGCACAGCACCTTGAGCGCCACGACGGCCAGCGCTCGGACGAGCGTGTAGAGCATCCGCCGCTATCCTCGCGCTGCCAAAGCGTTCCATCCTAGCCGCGCCCGCGCTGCTTGGCAAGTAAAAAATCGCCCGGCGCTACCTTCCCTGCTGCCGCTGTCGCACGACCGCCAGCATGGCCTCCAGGACCGCTTCGGGCGGGAGGCCCGTAGTATCGAGACGCACCGCATCGGGCGCTGCCGCAAGGGGCGCAGCGGCCCGCCCCATATCCCGCTGGTCCCGGCTCAGGATCTCGGCTTGGACCGCCTCCAGGGAGCAGCGCTCTCCCCGGGCGACGGCCTCCGCGTGCCTCCGCCGGCTCCGCTCCTCCTGGCTCGCGTCGAGGTAGAGCTTCACGTCCGCCTGCGGGAAGACCTGGGTGCCGATGTCGCGGCCGTCCATGACGATGCCCCCGCCCGCCCCGAGAGCCCGCTGCCGTGCCACCATGACCTCCCGGACAACCGGGTGCACGGAGACCAGGGAGGCACCCCGGTCGACGTCAGGCCGCCGGATGGCCTCGGTCCAGTCCTCGCCGTCCACCACCAGGCGCTGCCCCGTCGGCCCGCGGACGAACGCGAGATCCATCCGCTCGAACAAGGCGCGCAGGCCAGGCCCGTCCCCCCAGTTCACCCCTTCCCGCATCGCCTTCAAGGCGAGCGCCCGGTACATGGCCCCGGTGTCCACGTGCTGGTAGCCGAGGCGCGCCGCCAGCAGCCGGGCCGCCGTGCTCTTGCCGGCGCCCACCGGCCCGTCGATCGCAATGATGAGGGCCCCCTCCCCCGCCATCAGGCGTTCTGGTCCTCGGCTTCCACCTGGGGGTCGGCCGCCGGGGCCACCGTGCGGAGGAGGGGAACGAAGTCGGGGAAGGAGGTGCGGATGCACGCGCTGTCCGCGATCCGGGTTCCCCCCCGCGCGACGAGCGCGGCGATGGCGAGCGCCATGGCGACCCGGTGATCCCCCCGACTCGAGCAGGAGGTACCCGCGAGCGCACGCCCCCCCCGGATCGTCAGGCCGTCGGGCCGCTCCGCCACGTCGGCCCCCAGGCGGCCCAACTCGCCGGCGAGCGCGGCGATCCGGTCGCTCTCCTTCACCCGGAGTTCGCCGGCATCCCGGATCTCCGTCTCCCCCGCGGCAGCGGCGGCCGCCACCGCCAGAATCGGGATTTCGTCAACGAGACGGGGGAGCAACGCGCCCCCCACGGACACACCCCGGAGGGGGCCGGCGGTCACTAGTAAATCGCCTACCGGCTCGCCGCAGACCTCGCGGCTTCCCTGAACCTCGATGGCCGCCCCCATGGTCCGGAGGACCTCGAGGAGACCGGTCCGGGTCGGGTTGAGCCCCACCCCCGTGACCGTCAGGCGGGAACCGGGGACGAGGCAGGCGGCCACCAGGAAGAACGCGGCGGAGGAGAAGTCTCCGGGAACCTCCACTGGGACGGCCGCCAGGCTCCGGGCCGGTGGGACCGTAACCGTCCGTCCGGCCACCTCGACCGGGTGGCCGAAGCCTCGGAGCATCCGCTCCGTGTGATCACGGGATGGGGCGGGCTCCACGACCGTCATCGGGCCCTCCGCGTACAATCCGGCCAGGAGAAGGGCCGATTTCACCTGGGCGCTGGCCACCGGGCTCGCGTGCCGGATCCCCCGGAGCGGGCCCCCGCGGATCGCCAGCGGGGGGTATTGGTCGCCGGCCCGCCCCCAGATGGATGCACCCATCTGACGCAGGGGCTGGATGATCCGGCCCATGGGGCGCCGGCAGAGGGAGGCGTCCCCCGTGAGGATCGAGAGGAACGGCTGCGCTGCCAGGACACCGCTGAAGAGCCGGAGGCTGGTCCCGGAGTTGCCGGCGTCGAGGATCCCCTCGGCCTCCCGGAGACCCCGGAGACCCTTCCCGTGCACCCGCAGGACCGGGCTGCCCCACCCCTCCACCTCCACCCCGAGCGCCCGGCAGATTGCAGCGGTCCGCCAGCAGTCGTCCCCGGTGAGGTATCCCCGGATCTCGGTGGTCCCGTCGGCCAGGGCGCCCAGGAGGATGGCCCGGTGGGTGATGGACTTGTCCCCCGGCACACGGAGGCGCCCGATGAGGGGCGGGGCGGGACCGCGAATGCTCAGGCACTCCACGGGGCTGCCTCTTCCTTTGCCCGGTCCGCCAGGAGGGCGACGACCCGCTCCGCTGTCGTCGCCGGGGACTCCTCCGGGGCCAGGGCAAGCCAGACGATTCCCGGCTCTTTCCGGAACCAGGTGAGCTGGCGTTTGGCGTAACGGCGCGTGTCCCGCTGCATCAAGCGGACCGCCTCCGCCGGGGTGCGCTCCCCGCGTACCACGGGCACAAAGTGCCGGTAACCCAACCCGCGCATCGGGCTGGTGCCCTCGTAGCCCCGGGCCAGCAGGACGCGCACCTCCTCCTCCAGGCCGCCCGCCACCATGGCCTGGATGCGGGCCTCGATCCGGCGGTAGAGGTCACCCCGGTCGCGGGTGACCCCGACCACGAGGCCCGCCGGCGCCCCGCGGGTCCGCCGGTGCTCCTTCTGCAGCCGGGACAGGGGGACACCGGTCTGCTCCAGGACCTCCAGGGCTCGCAACACCCGGGTCCGATCGTTCGGGCTCAGGCGGGCCGCCGCCTGGGGGTCGGCCCCCTTCAGGCGCGCATGCAGCCCTGCCGCCCCCAGGCGGCGTGCCTCTGCCCGGAGGCGCAGGCGGAGGGCCGGGTCCGGGGCGGGCGCCTCGCAGAGGCCCTGCCGAAGCGCCCGGAGGTACAGGCCCGTCCCGGCTACCACCAGGGGGAGGTGCCCCCGCGCCCGGATCGCGCCGCACGCCGATACCGCGGCGGCCCGGAAGGCGGCGGCGTCGAACCCCGCGCCCGGCTCCACCAGGTCCAGCCCGTGGTGCGGGATCGCGGCCTGCTCGGCGGTCGTCGGCTTGCCGGTGCCGGTGCTGAAGCCGCGGTAGACCTGCATGGAGTCCGCCACCAGGATCTCGGCGTTCATGCGCGGAGCAAGGGCGAGCGCCACGGCACTCTTTCCTACGCCCGTGGGGCCGCCGAGGGCCAGGAACGGGAGGCCGGGAGGGACGGCGATCGGCGGGAGGGGGGGGCGGTTCAACGGGGGGGCTCGGCGTGCTCGACGGTGAACTGCATCACGTGGGTGTACCACAGGACCCGGATCGGTACCGCCCACTGGAGGCGGGCGTACGCCCGCTGGCCATCGACCGAAGTCACGAACTGCTGCTCCGGGATCTTGACCCCCCGCTCCTTGAGTTTTTCCTCGATCTGCCGCCGGAGGCTCGCCTCGCTGTGACCCGGGGCCCTGGCGAAGCGGACAGCGGCCTGGACTCCGTCCCTGACGTAGAGGTAATCCACATAGGGGGGGACCGCCTCGATGGCGATGTGCAGGAGTAAGGCGGCGAGGAGCAGAGCGATGACCGCCCCGGCGCCGATGCGCCCCCCGCTCCCGCCGCGAGCCGCCCCGGAGTCGCGCGTTACCTGGGCCCTCCCTTAATCCAGGCCATCATGCTGCGAAGCTGCTTCCCGACCCGCTCGATCGGGTGGTCGGCGTCTCGCTTCCGGAGTGCTAAAAAGGCGGGCCGCCCGGCGGCGTTCTCCAGGATCCACTCCCTGGCGAAGGCCCCGCTCTGGATCTCCTCCAGGATCCGCTTCATCTCCGCTCGCACGGCCGGGCTGATCACCCGGGGCCCCCGGGTGTAGTCGCCGTACTCGGCCGTGTCGGAGACCGAGTAGCGCATGTAGGCCAGCCCTCCCTGGTAGAACAGGTCCACGATGAGCTTCAGCTCGTGCAGGCACTCGAAGTAGGCCAGCTCCGGTTGGTAGCCCGCCTCCACCAGCGTCTCGTAGGCGGTCTTCACCAGGGCCGACACCCCCCCGCAGAGGACCGTCTGCTCCCCGAAGAGGTCGGTCTCGGTCTCCTCCCGGAAGGTGGTCTCCAGCACCCCCGCCCGGGTGCAGCCTACGCTTCGGGCGTAGGCCAGGGCGACCGGCTTCGCTTTCCCGGAGACGTCCTGGTGGATGGCCATCAGGGCCGGCACCCCCGCCCCCTCGGTGAAGACCTGCCGCATCAGGTGGCCGGGGGCCTTGGGGGCGATCATGGAGACATCCACGGTGTCCGGCGGAACGATCTGGTGGAAGTGGATGTTGAAGCCGTGGGCGAACATGAGGGTCTTGCCCGGCGTCAGGGCCGGGCGAACCGCCGCCTCGTAGACGGCGCGGTGGGTCTGGTCCGGGAGGAGGATCATGATAATCTGCCCCATCTGGGCCGCCTCCTCCGCCGTCGCCACCTTCAGTCCGTCCGCCGTCGCCTTGTCCCAGGACTTGCTCCCCTTGTAGAGGCCCACCACCACCTCCTGGCCCGAGTCCCGGTGGTTCAGGGCGTGGGCGTGGCCCTGGCTTCCGTAGCCCAGGATGGCTATGGTCTTCCCCCGGAGCAGGCTGAGATCCGCGTCCTTGTCGTAGTACAGGTGGGCCATGGGGTCCTCCGATGGGGGCCGGCTAGTTGTCGTAGCCGACGGCCCGGGGCGCACTCTGGAGTTGCTGCAGCTTGGCCTGGTCCTTGCGGCTGAGAATCTTGCTCCCGCGGGCGATGGCCACCTTCCCGGTCCGGACCACCTCCTGGATGCCGAAGGGCCGCAGAAGCTCGACGATGGCGCCGATCTTGCTCTCGTCCCCCGTGACCTCCAGCGTGTAGGAGAGGGGGGTGACGTCCACAATCTTCGCCCGGAAGATGTCGGCGATGCGGAGGACCTCGGCGCGGGTCGCGGGGGCGGCGCCCACCCGCAGGAGGAGCATCTCCCGGCTGACGTGCTCCTCGTCGGTCAGGTCAATGACCTTGATGACGTCAATCAGCTTGTGGAGCTGCTTGGTGACCTGCTCGATGACCGATTGGGTGGCCCGGACCACGAGCGTCATCCGGGAGATGGTGGGGTCTAGCGTTTCCCCCACGGAGAGGCTGTCAATGTTGTAGCCGCGGCCGGAGAAGAGCCCGGACACCCGACTCAGGACGCCAGAGCGGTTCTCCACCAAGACGGCGATCGTATAGCGGCGGACCTCGGAAGGGTCGAGCGGCATGAGCCGATGGGGGGCGTCTACCTCCCCGCCTCCTCCTCTTGCGTGAGGACTAGGAGTCGGTCAGCTTGGGCGTCCGGGCCTTCGCCTCCTCGGGCTTCTCGCTCTTGGGTTTGCCCAGGACCATGTCCTGGACCGCCGCTCCCGCCGGAACCATGGGGAAGCAGGCCTCCTCCGGGTCCACGACAAAGTCCATCAGAACCGGGCCGGCGTGGGCGAGTGCCCGCTCCCAGGTCGGGGTCACCTCGCTCGGCTTGGTCGCCCGCAGCCCCAGGATGCCGAAGGCCTCGGCCAGCTTGACGTAGTCCGGGCAGACGGCGAGATCGATCCCAACGAACCGGCGGTTGTAGAACAGCTCCTGCCACTGCCGGATCATGCCGTGCGCCAGGTTGTTCACGATGGCGATCTTCAGGGGCAGCCGCTCCTGCGCCACCGTGGACAGCTCCTGCATGTGCATCTGGAAGGAGCCGTCGCCCAGCAGAGCAATGACCAGCTTGTCCGGTCGGGCCACCTGTCCCCCGATGGCTGCCGGGAGTCCATAGCCCATGGTCCCCAGTCCCCCGGAGGTAAGCCAGTGCCGGGGCTTCCGGACGATGAAGTACTGGCCGGCCCACATCTGGTGCTGGCCCACGTCGGTCGCCACGATGGGATCCAGGTGAGCGGACAGGCGGGTGGCTTCCTGGATCACGTGCTGCGGCTTGATGATCTCGTCGCTCCACTCGTAGGCCAGGGGATGCTGCGCCTTCCAGGCGGCAATCTGCTGCCTCCAGGCCTCTCGGCTCTCCTTCCAGGAGCCGTCGTCCATCTCCTGCAGCTCCTTGTTGAGCCGGGTCAGGACGTGCTTTGCGTCCCCCACGATGGGAATCTCCACGTGAAAGTTCTTCGCGATGCTGGACGGGTCAATGTCAATGTGGATGACCTCGGCCTCGGGGCACCAGGCATCCAGTTTTCCGGTGACGCGCTCGTCGAAGCGGGAGCCGACGGCAATGAGGAGGTCGGTGCTGAGGACGGCCGTGTTGGTGTACCAGGCCCCGTGCATCCCCAGCATGCCCAGGCTGAGGGGGTGGTCCCCCGGGATGGCCCCGATTCCCATCAGGGTCATGGTGACCGGGATCTGGGTCAGCTCGGCCAGCTCCTTCAGCTCCGGGGCCGCGTCGGCATTGATGACCCCGCCCCCCACGTACAGGATGGGTCTCTTGGCCTTCAGGATCGCCTGGGCCGCCTTCTTGATCTGCCCCGAGTGCCCCTCCACCGTCGGATTGTAGGACCGAAGGAAGATCTTCTCGGGGTAGGCAAATTCGGCCTGCTTCACCAGGATGTCCTTGGGGAGATCCACCTGGACCGGTCCCGGCCGCCCGCTCCGAGCGATGTAGAAGGCCTCTTTGATGATCGGGGCCAACTCCTTCGGGTCCTTCAGCAGGTAGTTGTGCTTGGTGCAGGGCCGGCAGATGCCGACGTTGTCCGCCTCCCGGAACGCATCGTTGCCGGCGGGGTGGATGGGGACCTGTCCGGTGAAGGCCACGATCGGCATCGAGTCTGCGTAGGCGTCGGCCAGGGCCGTGACCAAGTTCGTGCAGGCCGGACCGGAGGTGACCAGGCACACCCCCACCTTTCCGGTGATCCGCGCATAGGCCTCCGCGGCGTGGCCAGCCGCCGCCTCCTGGCGGACCAGGACATGGCGGAGCTCCCCGCGATGCAGGGAGTCGTACAGCGCGTCGTACACGGGGAGGATCGCTTCGCCCGGCAGGCCGAAGATGACCTCGACCCCTTCCCGCTTCAGACTCTCGCAGAGGATCCGGGCCCCCGTCATTTTCACAGGAAAGTCTCCTCGGAGACGAGCCCACCCTTGCGCCGGCGCCTGGCGGCGCCGGACTCCCGGGGAGCACTTCACCGCCAGGCGCATAGACCTCAGGCGATTTGTGAAGTCACAGTATCAACAGTCTAACCTGCCAATGTCAATAAAAATTTGGACTTACGCTTGTCGGCCGGGCCCGGACCGCCCCACCTTGAGCCCGCGGAGGAGCCGTCTGGCCTCCTCCACCCGAAAGAGAGCGGTGGCTCCGACGAAGACTGCCGCCCCCACCAGGATCCCCCCCCCGAGGGCAGCCACCTTGGCCGGGAGCCCCGGAAGCTCGAGGAAATCCATCCGCTGGAGGAGGAGCGCGAGGAGCGCCCCCACCAGGGCCGTAGCGCCCGCGACCCTTCCCAGGAAGAGACGGAACGGCGCGTCCCACAGGTTCCCGACGTGGCGGGTGAGCCCCCGCAGGAGCAGGGCGCTGTAGAGCGCCGAGGTGAGGGCGGTGGAGAGGGCCAGCCCCGCCGCTCCGAGCGGCCGCATCAGGAGGAGGCTCAACAGGGTGCCGGCCGTTACGGCGACCGCCGCCGCCCGGACCGGGCTCTGCGTGTCCTGAAAGGAGTAGAAGGCTGGCGCCAGGATCCGGTTGCCCACGTAACAGGCGAGCCCGACCGCGTAGGCCAGCATGACATCCGCCGCGGTGAGCGTCGCCTCCCGGCCGAAGGCCCCCCGCTCAAAGAGGAGGTGGACGATGGGGACCCTGAGGACGATGAGCCCGGCCATGGCCGGGAGGGTGAGGTAGAGGGCTCCCCGCAGGGCCGTGAGCAGCGTGGCCCGGACCTCGGCCGGGGCGTTCCGGGCGGCGGCTGCCGCCATGGTGGGGAAGGCGGCGGTGGCCATGGCGACCCCGACGATGCCGATGGGCAGGTGGATGAGGCGGAAGGCATAGTACAGGTGCGACGGCGCTCCCTCCTCGAGGAAGGAGGCCAGCAGGGTGGTGACGAAGAGGCTCACCTGGGTAATGGCCAGTCCCCCGGTGGCCGGCCCCATCAGGCGCACCATCCGGCCGAGGACCGCTCGCTCCCCCTGAGCGGCCGCTTCCGTCAGGCGCAGGCCGTGCGAGGCGGCCACCGGGAACTGGAGGAGGAACTGGAGGGCTCCCCCGAGGAGCACGCCGTAGGCGAGGGCGAGGACCGGCTCCGCGAGCCGCGGGCTCAGCCACAGGGCGGCCGCGATCATCGCCAGGTTCAGGAGGGCCGGGGAGAGGGCCGGGGTGAGGAAGTGCCCCTGCGAGTTCAGCAGGCCCATGAGGAGGGCCGCGAGGCCAACGAAGAAGATGTAGGGGAAGAGCCACCGGGTGAGGGCGACGGTCAGCTCGAACTTCCCGGGCACAGCGGTGAAGCCCGGGGCGATGACCCGGACGAGGAGGGGGGCCAACAAGACCCCGGCGAGGACGACCAGGCAGAGGATGAGGGCAAGGGAGCGGCAGGCGGCTGCCGCCACCCGGAGGGCGACGGGCCGTCCCTCCCGCACCAGGACCTCGTTATAGACGGGGATGAAGGCGGCGGAGAGCGCCCCTTCCCCGAGGAGCTCCCGGAGGGCGTTGGGGATGCGGAAGGCCACGAAGAAGGCGTCGGCGGCCGCCGAGGCGCCGAAGGCCCGGGCGATGACCATGTCCCGGACGAAGCCCAGGACCCGGCTGACGGCGGTGGCGCCGCCGACCACCGAGGCGGCGCGGGCGATGCGGGGGGGAGAGCCGGCTGGCATGGGTGGGTGTGCACTTCCCGCTTGACAGGGGCCGGCGGACCTCAGTATACAGTCGCTTTGCGCCGGCAGAGGGCCGGCCGAGACAGGAGACGACCCCGCATGCCGAACATTGCCTCAGCCAAGAAGCGGCTCCGCCAGGCGGAGCGGCGGGCGGCGCGCAATCGGGCAGCCAAGAGCGCCCTGCGCACCAAGATCAAGAAGGCCCGTCACGCCCTCGAGGGGGGGAATCTGGACGCAGCCCGCGCAGCGCTCGCGGCCGCCATCCCCGCCATCGACAAGACCGCCTCCCGGGGGGTGATCCACCGGCGGACGGCGGCCCGGTACAAGTCCCGCCTCATGCGCCGACTGGCCGCCGGGACCGTCCGGCCTACCTCCACCTAGCGGCAGAGGTCCAGGTAGGCGAGGTCCAGGCTGAGCGTCTCGTCTCTCCGCCCGCCCTTCAGCTCGGCGTCCAGGCGGGCGAGGCGCTTCAGGCCCGCCTCCACCCACGCGGCGGAGGCCTGGCGCGCCTGCGCCTCGAGGCGCGGTCCCAGGAACGCCTGGACGCCGAGCCCCCGCGCCAGGTCTGCTCCCCGCTTCCCTGCCGCCAGGCCCTCCTGTGCCCGGAGGAGCAGCCGAAGCTGCCGCGCCAGCATCCCCAGGAGAGCCAGGGGGGACTCCCCCAGCGCCAGGAGACGGCGGCTCAGATGCAGGGCTGCCTGGAGGTCTCGGGAAGCGACCGCGTCGGCCAGCTCGAAGATCCGGCGAACCCGCTCCTCCCCCACCAAGGCCTCCACGGTCTCGGCCTCGACTTGTTCCCCCTCACCGATGAAGAGGGTCAGCTTCTCGAGCTCGGCAGCCAGGCGTTGGGCATCCGGCCCCAGGAGGCTCACGAGGAGGCCGGCCGCCTCCGGGGTGAGGCGCTTCCCCAGACGACGGGCCTCCTCCCGGAGCCAGGTGCGGGCCTCCCCCTCCCTCAGGGGTGCGAAGGCCAAGGCGACGGTATCCGGGACGGTCTCCGCGAAGCGCTTCGGGGGGCCCTCGAGCCGGTCCCGCTCGGTGGCCAGGAGCAGGAGGAGGCACGTGCTCTCGGGGGGCGGTGTGAGGGACGTCTCCAGGGCCGACCAGGCGGACGCGGGGAGCCGCTCCGCTCCCCGAATGAGGACGACCCGGCGGGGGGCGAGGACGGGAAGGGTGCGGCAGCGGAGCGCGAGGTCGCCCGGGTCCGTCGCGTCGCCGTGGAGGACCTCCAGGTTCAGGTCCCGGAGGCCGGGGGGTAGGAGCCGGGCGAGCAGGGTCTGGACGAAGCGCTCCTTCAGGAGCACCTCGGGCCCGTACAGCACATACACCGGGGCCGGCTGGCCCCGGTCCAGGCGGCTCAACTCCGCGAGATGCCGCACGATCCCCCCTAGAAACCCTCGAGCAGCAGGAGCGCCGCGCGCGTCGCCGCCTCCCCCACTGCTCGCCGGACCCCCTCCTCCTCCGCCGCCCGCGTCCCCGTGATCCCGACCGGCGCCGAGTAGTAGGCCTCCCCCCTGACCGTCTCCTTGAGGAGCGTCCCGTTCCCACTGCGGCCCCGGAGGGTGACATCGAGTGTCAGGACGACCCGGAAGCGGCGGGCAATATCCCCCTGGTCGAAGGCCACGGCCTCGCTTGTGAGGCTCGCCACCCGACTTTCCAGGATGGCCTGCGCCTGCCCCGGCTCCACCAGCCGGATCCGGCCATCTTCGGCGAAGCGGGAGGCCAGGGCGGCCAGCAGGGCCGGCCTGAGGTCGGCCCGGGCGGTCACCTCGTCCTGGGCGGTGAGAGCGATGCGCTCCAGGTCGAAGGCGAGCGACCCGCCGCCGAGGTAGCCGCACCCGGAGAGGAGAAGCAGGGAAAACAGGAGGCCGGGCTGGCCCCTCCCGCGGAGGGCTCCGCCCCTCCCCTGCCCGCCGTGCGTTGGCTGCTCAGCCGACAACGATGTTGACCAGTTTCTTGGGGACGGTTACGACCCGCTTGACCGGTTTCCCCTCAAGCCAGCGACGGGTCTGGGGGTCGGCCAGCGCCGCCTGCCGCATCTGTTCCTCGGACGCCTCCTGAGGGAGGGTGAGGCGGCTCCGCAGGCGCCCGTTCACCTGGACGACCACCAGGATCTCGCCCGCCTGGGCGACCTCTGGGTCGTAGGTGGGCCACCCCTCTGCGAGGACGCTTTCCCGATGGCCGGTCATCGCCCACAACTCCTCGCAGAGGTGGGGGGCGAAGGGGGCCAGGAGGGTGAGGAGCGTTCCCACGGCCTCCCGCAGGGCGGCGAGCCGGTCCGCCCGACCGGGCGCATCGGCCTGAGGGCCGAGGTGGTCTGCGCAGAACTTCCCGATGACGTTCTGCAGCTCCATCAGGGCCGCGATGGCCGTGTTGAACTGGAAGGAGCGGTCGAGGTCCGCGGTGACCCGCTTGATGGTCTGGTGGGTCACGCGGCGCAGTTCGCGGGCGTCGTCGGGAGCCGTCGCAGGGACCGCCGCCCGACTGGGCGTCCCCGCCAGCAGGTCTCGGTGCTCCTCCACGAGGCGGTAGACGCGGTTCAGGAAGCGGAAGGCCCCCTCCACCCCCTGCTCGGACCACTCCAGGTCCTTCTCCGGCGGGGATGCGAAGAGGGAGAAGAGGCGGGCGGTGTCGGCGCCGTATTGCTCGAGGAGGTCATCGGGGTCCACCACGTTCTTCCTCGACTTGGACATCTTCTCCGTTCGACCCACCTCGACCGGGCGGCCGCACTTGACGCACTGGAGCTTCCCGTTCACCTCCTCGGGTAACAGCAGGTCGTGCTCGGCGCACCGGTAGGTCTCCTTGCAGACCATCCCCTGGGTGAGGAGGTTCCGGAACGGCTCCCCGACCGTGAGCAGGCCCAGGTCCCGGATCACCTTGGTGAAGAAGCGGGCGTACAGGAGGTGCAGAACCGCGTGCTCGATCCCCCCGATGTACTGATCCACGACCATCCAGTAGTTCGCCTTGGCGGGATCGTGGGGCCGGCGGTCCTCCCGGGGGCTGGTGAACCGGAGGAAGTACCAGGAGGAGTCCACGAAGGTATCCATGGTGTCGGTCTCGCGCCGGGCGGGCCTGCCGCACGTGGGACAGGAGACGTTGACGAAGGCCGGGACCCGGGCCAGCGGCGAGCCCCCCATGAAGGTGATCTGGACATCCTCCGGGAGGAGGACCGGGAGGTCCCGCTCCGGCACCGGGAGGACGCCGCAG
>JAKEHP010000127.1 GCA_022614955.1 Candidatus Methylomirabilota bacterium | reverse complement strand
GCCGGCAGGAAATTTACTAGGCACGCCGCGGCAAGTATCACGAACCAAGCGACGTAAGAAGTGCCGGCACGCATGGATGCCTCGCGACGCAGAACCACCCCCCGGCCAAGAAGGGGCGAAGGATAGCGTGCGGCGGAATGTGACGTCAACGTCAGCGGCATGCTAGCGACACACCGATTGGCGACTACAATGCGGCCCTGACTCCTGACTCCTGACTCCTGACTCCCGGCCGACCGCCGGGTCACAGCCCGGCGGCTCGCCATGTTCGACCTCCTTATCCAAAACGGCACGATCATCGACGGCACTCGGAAACTGCGCATTGCCGGCGACGTTGGCATTCGCGGCGACCGGCGGCCATGGGCGCCCCGGGGCAACTGGCGCGCCTGAGAGGATTCGAACCTCTGGCCCACTGCTTAGAAGGCAGTTGCTCTGTCCCCTGAGCTACAGGCGCCCTGTCCGGAAGGCCATCCCGGCGGACACCAAGCAGGTAGGCCAGCCTGATGAGCCCCGCACCACGCGCTCGACCTCCCCGCCAGGGTCTCCGGCACCGCAACTCGGGGGGCGGCCGCCCCCCGCGCGGCGAGCGTATCATTTCCTCTTAGCACCGGGCTCCGGGGTTGTCAAGAAAGGAGTGGCCCGCGAGACCGCCCGGCGGCGCGGTAGGCCAGATCGAGGAGCTCCACCGGATGGCCGGTCCGAATGGGAAGGTTCCGCTTTTCAAGCCCCATCGCGATCTGGAGGTTGCAACCCGGGTTGCCGCTCACCACCATCTCCGCCCCGGTCTCGGCGATCCGATCCAGCTTCCGCTCCAGGTAGCGGAGGGACAGGTCGGGCTCCACCAGGTTGTAGATCCCGGCGCTCCCGCAGCAGAATTCCGACTCCTTCAGGTCCACCAGCTTCAGGCCCGGGATCTGCTTCAGGAGGGTCCGGGGCTCGCTCCGGACCTTCTGGCCGTGGACCAGGTGGCAGGCGTCGTGATAGGTGACGGTCAGACGGACCTCCCCCAGCCGGGCGTCCCCGTCCAGGCCGGCCACGAACTGGAAGACATCCCGCACCTTCCGGCTGAAGGCCGCCGCCCGGTCCCGCCAGGCAGCATCCTCCCGCAACAGGTCGTGGTACTCCTTCATCACGGAGCCGCACCCGGCGGCGTTCACGATGACATAGTCCACCCCGGCCCGCTCGAACACCTCGATGGTCCGGCGGGCGAAGGCCTTGGCCGGCTCCAGCTCCCCCTCGTGGGCCTGCAGGGACCCGCAGCAACCCTGCTCCCGTGGCACCACCACCTCGCAGCCGTTCTTGGCCAGCACCCGGACGGTGGCCTCGTTGACCGGCCCGAACATCACCCGCTGGACGCAGCCGGAGAGGAGCCCCACGCGGGCCCGCCGGGTCCCCTCCGGGGGGGTCACCTCTGGGAGGGAGCGCGCCGCCGGCATGGCGCCGCGGGGCGGCATGAGGGCATCCATCATCGCCAGGCTGCGGGAGAGGGTCTTCAAGAGCCCCGTCCCCCGGAGGAGGGCTTGCAGCCCCGTCTGCTGGTAGAGGCGGAGCAGGGCCAGGGCCCTCTGCAACCGCTCCGGGTAGGGGAAGAGGCTGAAAACGAACCGCCGGAGCACCCGCTCGCTGAGCGGCCGCTCATAGTGGCGCTCGATCTGCCCCCGGGCCGCCTCCATCAGGGAGCCGAACTGGACGGAGGAGGGGCAGGCGGTTTCGCAGGCCCGGCAGAGGAGGCAGGAGTACATGTGCTTCACGAAGTTCGACGTGATGCCGATCTGCCCCTCGGAGGCCGCCCGGATGAGGTAGATCCGCCCGCGGGGGTTGTCCATCTCGTTCCCCAGCACCAGGTAGGTCGGGCAGGTGGGGAGGCACATGCCACAGTGGATACAATCCAGGTATTTCTCGACGTCGGGCTGGTCATGCAGGTCAAAGGCCGACTTCCGCCCGGTCGGCACGGCCATGCCCGTGGCCACGTTAGATTCCCCCCACGAAGCGACCCGGGTTGAGAATCCCTTTGGGGTCGAACTGCGCCTTGAGCCCCTGCATCAGGCGCAGGGCCTTCCCCACCGGCCCCCACACATCCACTAGCCGCTTCACCGGGAGCGGCGCCTCAAGCACAACCAGATGTCCCCCAAGTTCGGCGGCCACGCCCCGGACCGTCTCCACGTAGTCCGCGGGGCGCTCCGGAGGAGCGGAGGCGGCGTCCACGTAGAACCGGACGATCCCCGAGCCCGCCTCGGCCACCGCCTGGCAGGGCAGGTGCCGCTGTCCCGCCAGGCCCCCGCCCCGGCTCATCAGCTCCGGGACCCGGGTCAGCGGCACGCTCCCCTTCAGGACCAGCGACAGGGCGGCGCCCAGCCCGGGGAACTCCCGGATCGCCTCCCAGCAGGCGGCGTGTGCCGCGCCGGCCACCAGGTGCTCAGCGGTGCTCCCCGCCTCCCGGCAGAACCTGGCCACCTCGTTCAGTTGCGCCCGGACCGCCTCCGGCACGCTCCCGATCATGACCGCGACGCCCACCTGCCCCGCCGCCCAGGAGACCCCTGCCGTCTCGGCCGCCGCCGCGGCGGCCCCGGCGCTCAGGAGCTCCACGGCATGGGGAGCCAGGGGGGAAGCCAGGATCTCGGCCACGGCCGCCCCCGCGGTCTCGAGGCTCGGGAAGGCACTCAGGTGCGTCTCCTCCGCGACCGAGCGCGGATAGAGGCGGAACGTGGCCTCCGTCAGGATCCCCAGGGTGCCCAGGGACCCAATGTAGAGCTTGTTCATGTCGTAGCCGGTGACGTTCTTCACGACCTTGGCCCCGCCCTTCGTCACGGTCCCGTCAGCGTGGACGACCCGGACCGCGATCACCAGATCCCGGGCGCTGCCGTACCGGAGGCGGTGGGGGCCGCTCGCGTTGGCCGACAGGATCCCCCCGATGGTGGCCCGCGCGCCGAAGGGAGGGTCCAGGGCAAGGAACTGCCCCTTCTGCCCCAAGTATGCCTGGACAGCGGCCAGGGGCATCCCGGCCTGGAGGGTCGCGGTCAGGTCGGCCGGCTCGTGGTCCACCACCCGGTTCAGCCGGGCCAGGGAGAGAACCAGATCCAGGAGACGAGGCGGGGCCCCCAGCCCCATCTTCGTCCCGCCCCCCCACGGAGCGACCCCCGCCTCCAGCTCGTGGGCGGCAGCAAGGAGCCGGCTCACCTCCTCCTCGCTGCCGGGGGATGCCACCAGGCTAGGGATAACGCCATCCACCGCGAAGGGGGCCGCTGCAGGGCCCGTCTTCACGTGCTCGGCTCCCACGACGTCCTGGGCGCGCTTCGCCAGGAGCGCAGGATCCACCACGGCGGCCTCCTCGGCCCCTGAGACGTCGCTAGAACCGCTGGGCGAGGCCCATCAGCTCGAGGCGGTGGGGCCGGTACCGGATCCCGTCCCTGCCCGCGGCCCCGACCTCGACGCAGCTCTTGGAGGTGGGGAAGATCTTCCCGGGGTTCATGAGGCCGTCAGGATTGAAAACCCGCTTGACCTTCCGCATGGCCTCCAGGTCGGCTTCCGTGTACATGAGGGGCATGTAGTCCCGCTTCTCCCGGCCGACCCCGTGCTCCCCGGTGATGCTGCCGCCCAGCTCGATGCAGCGCTGCATGATCTTCGCCCCCATCTCCTCCGCCTTGTGGAGCTCCGCCTCGTTGCGGCTATCGTAGAGGATCAGGGGGTGAAGGTTCCCATCCCCGGCGTGGAAGAGGTTCGCCACCCGGAGCCCGTACTCCTCGCTGAAGGCAGCGATCTCCCGGAGAATCTGGGGCAGCCTGGTCCGGGGGATGACGGCGTCCTGGAGGTAGCAATCGGGGCTGATGTGCCCCATGGCAGCGAAGGCCGCCTTCCGCCCTTTCCAGAGGAGGAGGCGCTCCGCGTCGTCCTTGGCGATCCGGATCTCCCGAACCCCGTGCTGCCGCATCAGGCGGCTGACCGGCTCCACCAGGGCCTCGACCTCTGCACCCGGCCCGTCCACCTCCACCAGGAGGACCGCGCCGGCGTCGGTCGGAAGGCCCACCCGGACCCCCTTTTCCACCGCCTGGATGCTGAGGCTGTCCATCATCTCGAGGCAGGCGGGAATGATGCCGGCCGCCACGATGCCCGAAACCGCGTTGCTGGAGTCGTCAATGCTCTCAAAGACCCCCAGCAGGGTCTTGACGGCTTCCGGCTTCGGCAGGATCCGGAGGGTGACCGTGGTGCAGATGCCGAAGGTCCCCTCGGAGCCCACGAAGAGACCGGTGAGGTCATAGCCGGGCGGATCCAGGGCCTTGCCCCCGAACTCCACGACCTCTCCGTCCGGCAGCACGACCTCCAGTCCCAGCACATGGTTCGTGGTGACCCCGTACTTCAGGGTGTGGACGCCCCCGGCGTTCTCCGCGACGTTCCCGCCGATGGTGCAGGCGGCCTGGCTGGCCGGGTCCGGCGCGTAGTAGAAGTTGTCCCCGGCGATCTTGTTCGTCAGCCAGACGTTCACCATGCCGGCCTGCACGACAGCCCGGTGGTTGGGAACGTCCACCTCGAGGATCTGGCCCATCCGGTTCAGGCCGATCAGGACCCCCCCCTCGAGGGCCAGGGCGCCGCCCGAGAGGCCGGTGCCGGCCCCCCGGGGAACGCAGGGGATTTGCTCCCGGTGGCAGAGCCTGACGATCGCCTCGATCTGCTCCCGGGTCCGGGGGAGGACGACCAGTTCCGGAAGCGCCTTGAAGATGGTGAGGGCGTCGCACTCGTAGACCTTGAGCTCCTCCTCCTCTGTGATGAGGCCGTCCTGTCCCACGATAGCACCCAAGGCCGCCGCCAGCCGCGCCTTCCGCTGCCACTCCATGGTCCACTCCTTCCGGCGATTCTGGCGCCCGAAATCCCGCGCGATCCGCGCGCACATTCATCGGCCCGACGCTATCCGACCCATCCCCCCTTGTCAACGGCCGGGGCTGGCCTTCGCAGTCCCCATGGGGCCCGCCATCCCGACTCGGGGGATCCCGTGCGAGCTTCCATCAGGAACTCCGCGAGGCACCCCTGGCGCAGCGCGTGCCAAAGGGCGACCCCCCACGCGCGCGGCCGCCCCTCAGCCAGGAGAGGCCTCCGGGTAACGCGGCGCGGGCGCGGGGAGGAGCACGCCCCGCCTCCCGGCCATACGGGCCCCGATCCGCACCAGGATCGGGATGCCGGCGATGCACGCTCTGAGGACCCGGGCGATCAGACGCGAGGTCGGAATGCGAACAGGTGGAAGGGAACCGCAGACTGCTACGCCAAGCCGATGCCCGCTGTGAACTGCCCCGGGCAGGCCCTCCGGGGCCCGGGGGGCGCGGCTCAGGGAGAGGCCGACCGGGAGATGGGGGGCGGGCCCAGCCGTTGGACCTCCAGCTTGACGAAGGCGGCCAACTGGGCTGCGGTCGCCGCATCCACGTCCAGGAACTTCACCCCCATCCCACTGGGGGTCAGACCGCCCGGGCTACTGGCCGTCCAGACGATCACGCCGGAGAGCTGGAAGAGGCGGGGGATACCCGAGAGGATAAACTGGAGCGTGAGGCGGTGGCCGGCCTCGACCGGCAGGTCGGTGCTGAGGAAGATGCCGGTCTTGCTCAAGTTGAACACGATCCCCTGGGACTGCCAGCGGCCCACGGCGTAGTTCACCGGGACCCCGAGGGGAACCCGGACGGTGGCCCGCTCCTTCCCACCCCGGGGGTTCACCAGCGCCCCCACCCGGTATGCGATCTGGGCAGAGGCTGCCCGCTTGTCCTGTACCCCCACCGCCTCCAGCCCCTGGAGCTGTTGGATGGCCTCCTCGATCTCCAGGCCCAGGAGCATCACCAGGATGGGGGGATGCTGGGGTGGCTTCAGGTGGCGGAGGTGCTCGAGGAGGTCGAACCCGTCCACGGGGCTCAGGTGCAGGTCCAGCACCAGGAGATCCACCCGGTGCCCCTCCGCCTCCAGAAGCTGGCGCCCCTGGGGGGCGCTCGCCGCCGTGCGAACCCGGAAGCCGGCGCGCAGCAACGCTTCCTCCACCGTCTCCCGGAAGAAGCGGGTTTCTTCTACCAGGAGGATAGTCTTGTCGGCGTAGCGCCTCCTCATGAGACCGCCCCCGCGGCCGGCGCGACGGCCCCGGGCACTGGCGCCAGCCCCTCCTCCTCCTCCTGGACCATGGTGACGAACGACGCCACGAGCCCCGGGTCCAGGGTGCCGTCGGCGGCCCCGCCCCGGAGGATGGCGAAGGCGCCCTCCCGGCTGAGGCGCGGCCGGTAGGGGCGGTCAGTGACGAGGGCGTCGTACATGTCCACGATTCCCACGATCCGGGCGGTGATGGGGATCGCCTCCCCTTGGAGGCCGTCGGGGTAGCCGGTCCCGTTGAACTTCTCGTGGTGATGACGGATGATGGGGAGGAGGTACCGGATGGACCGGAGCGGCTGGCAGATCCGCTCCCCCACGGTCACGTGGACCTGCATCTGCGTCACCTCCTCCGGCGTGAGGCGGCCCCCCTTGTTCAGAATGGCGTCGGGGACGCCGATCTTACCGATGTCGTGGAGGATACCTCCCTTCCAGAGGGACTCCTGGTGATCGGCTGAGAGGCCGAGTCGCCGGCCGAGCTTGAGGGCGAGCGTGGCGACCCGGAAGATGTGCCCCTCCGTGTAGGAATCCTTCGCCTCGATGGCATTCGCCAGGGCAAAGAGAACATTCTCGGCGTTGTCCAGCCGGTCGTTCAGCCGCTTGACCCGGAGCAGGGACTTGACCCGGGCGAGCAGCTCCACCTTGCGGAAGGGCTTGGTGAGGAAGTCGTCGGCACCGACCTCGATCCCGCGCAGCTTGTCCTCCAGATCGCTCAATGAGGTGAGGAAGATGATGGGGATGAGCCTGGTCGCCTCGGTCCCCTTCAGGCGGCTGCAGACCTCGTAGCCGTTCAGCCCCGGCATGTTGATGTCCAGCAGGATCAGCTCCGGGACCTCCTCGGCCACGCTGGCCAGCGCCTCCTCCCCCCTCTCCGCTACCGTCACCGTGTAGCCCTCCGCCATCAGGCCGGCGCGGAGTAGCTCCCGGGCCTGCGGGTTATCATCCACCACCAGGATGCGGCCGGCGGACTCGGGCCTATCCATGGGGCGCCCCCGTCGGATTCGCCCGCCCCTGCAGGAGGTCCCCCACCACCTGCCGGAGGACCCGGGGCGAAAACGGCTTGGCCAGGTAGGCGTCGAAGCCGGCCCGAAGGATTCGCTCGCGGTCTGTCTTCATGGCCAGTGCGGTCGTCGCGACGATCGGGATGGCGCGGGTCCGGAGGTCGGCGCGCAGTTGTCCCAAGAGGGTGATGCCGTCGGTGCCGGGAAGGCTCACGTCCAGGACGATGAGATCCGGGAGGCTGCTCGCCAACCAGACCCTAGCCTGGGGAGCCCCCTCCGCTTCCGCGACCTCGTACCCGACAACCCGGAGGACGTCCACCGCCAGGCGGCGGTTCAAGGGGTTGTCCTCCACCACGAGGATACGGGAGGGACCCATCGCCTACTCGCGGCCGGGCTGGAGGGCCACCGCTGTGCCTCTCGTGGCGGCCGGCGGCCCCCCGGGCCAGAGCGGGGGCGGGGGCAGGATGAGCATGGGGAGGGCCCGGGTCCGGGCATCTCCTCCGAGGCGGTGGCTGAGCCGGAGCACCAGGGCGGATGCGGTCACATCCGCCACCAGGAGGTCCGGCCGCTCCCGCACCGCAGTGGCGGCGAGGTCCCCCTCCTCTGCCTCGACGACCCGGTGACCCCCCTCGGAAAGGGCGGCCCGCACTGTGTGGGCGAAGTTGGGATCATCGGCCGCGACCAGGAACGTGAGGCGGGCGCCATCTGCTGGGTGGCCGCGCAGGGCCGTGAGCAGCGCCACGGCCGCCCGGACCGCGTCGGAGGCCGCCGCCCCCCCGTTGGGCTCGAGAATGAGGAGGGGGACCTCCTGGAGCGCCGCCGTACTCCGGAGCTCCGCCAGGATGAGGCGCCCCTCGGCCTGGAACACCGCCGGGCGGCAGGCAAGCAGGGTGGGCCCCACCTCCCGGCCGAAGTCAGCCAGCTCGGCCGGCGAGGCCGAAAGTGCCGTGTCAAAGCCCGCGGCGAGCAGCGCGGACCAGAGGCCCGCACTGCCCGCTCCGTCCTCCCCCAGGAGCAGGGCCCCCCCCGCCTGCGGTTCGGGCGGCGGCGGCGTCTCGGTCCCCGGGGCCGGCAGCGGCAGCGAGGGCGCACTCACCAGCCGGGGAGGCTGGGGGAGGCGGAAAATGAAGGTGCTCCCACGTGCCGCCTCGCTCTCCACCCAGATGCGGCCACCGTGGAGCTCAACGAACTTCCGGGTCAGGGCCAGGCCCAGGCCGGTCCCCTCCACCGGGCGGCCGCCATCCACCTGGACGAACTCCTCGAAGATCCGGTCCTGGTCCTCCCGCCGGATCCCGATCCCGGTATCGGTGACCTCCACCTGCAGGCAGTCCCGGGGGCGGACCTCGCTGGCCCAACTCACCGCCACCCGGATCTGGCCCCCCGCCGGGGTGAACTTGATGGCGTTGGAGAGGAGGTTGTACATGATCTGCTTGAAGCGGCCGGGGTCGGCGATGCAGGTGTGCACATCGGATGCGACCTGGAACTGGATCTGAATGTTTTTCTTGCCTGCGAGCGACCGGACCAGGGCGTGCAGGCTCTCCAGGGCATCGGCCAGGGGGAAGATCTCCGGGTACAGCTCGATCCGCCCGGACTCCACCTTGGCCAGATCGAGGACCTCATTGATGAGGCTGAGGAGGTGCTGGCCGCTGGTGGCGATGTTCTCGAGATAGGCTCGCTGGTCAGCCGTGAAGTGCCCGGGGCCCTGTTCCTTCAGGATCTCCGCGAAGCCCATGATGGCGTGCAGGGGGGTCCGAAGCTCATGGGACATGCTGGCCAGGAACTCGGACTTGTGCAGGTTGGCCTGGGCCAGCTGTGTATTGGCCCGCCGGAGCTGGAGCTGCTGCACCCGGAGGCGGGTGTCCCGCTGGCGCAGCGAGTTGGTCATGGCATTGAAGGCCTTGGTGAGTTGCCCCACCTCGTCCTCGCCGGCCACCGGGATCCGACGGAAGATCCCCGAGGCTACCGTCTTGGTGGCGGCCAGGAGGTCTCGGATCGGGTGGCTGATGCTGCGGTAGATGATGATCCCGGCGGCCATGGCAATGAGGAGGCTGGCGCCCAGGAGGAGGAGGGCCAGGTTCAGGACTCCCTGGACCCGCCGGTTCACGGTGCCCAGCTCGAGCAGCACCTCAGCGGCGATGGTATCCGGCAGTGCCCGCTCGAGGAGACCGGTCAAACCGCTCAGGGCAACCCGGAAGCTCACGAGGCGGCCCTCCTGGTCCTGCTGGAGGAAGAGGAGCCGTTCCCGGGCCGCCAGCAGGCCGCGGAACTGCTCTAGGATGCGCCCGGCGACGAACTGCTCCTCCGGGCCCGCCACACTCCGGTAGGTGCCCAGGGCTTTCTCGAAGGCCGCCTCCGCGGTCCCGATCTTGGCCTGGAGGGCCGGCTCGGGACGGGCCAGGTGGGCCGTCATGGTGGCCCCCATGTCGGCCAGAGCCATCTGCATCTCAAAAGCGGACTGGTAGCGGGTCAGGTCGGCGGAGGTGATCTGATGCCCGGAGAACAGGGCACGGAGCCGTTCCAGGAAGTTGGGCTCATACCGGGAGGGGTCCCCCAGGAGCGGCTTGAGCGGTTGCTGGATGTTGGACCCGACGGACCGGGTGAGCGCGACCAGCCGTCTCTGGTAGCCGCGGGCCGTCTCCCCCTCCTGGAAGCGGAGCTGCACCACCTCCGATCCCAACCCGCTGAGCTTGTCGGCCGTGCTGGTGACCTCCGCGACCAAGCGCCCCTCTTCGGGGCTGCCCGTGAGGGCCCTGAACTCCTCCAGCATGGCGTCCAGGTCCGCACGGGCCGCGGTGACCCGCTGCCCGGCCACCTCCTCCCCTCCCGCCCGGATGCCGCTGACGGCGGTCCCATACGCCTTGGCCGCCGCCTGGAGCCGCTGCACCGCGGCCTGCTTCAGGACCACGTTGCGGGCCAGGTAGTCCGTCCGCCGGAAGATGCCCCGGATCTGCGTGAAGCTAAAGAGGCCGTTGGCAAGGGCAAGGATCAGCAAGAGCCCGAAGCCGATCTTCAGCTTGTCCTGCAGTGTCAGGCCAAACCGCCCGCCCCGCGCGGCCGGTTCCATGGGCGCCCTCCCGGGAGCCGGCATCCCCGGCCTCCGAAAAAAGAACGAGGGGATTACGCCCGCTCTCGCGCCGTCACGTAAGCCCCTCGCTCCTCGCCCGCCACTTCAGGCCGGCCGCGCCCTCCCTCCGAGGGAGCCGTGCGCCCAGCCCGCCCTACCGTGCCTTCCCGGTCGCCCGCTCCTTTACGTCCGGCCCCCCGGCCAAGGCTCGACAAACCTGGTGGGGTGAACGGAGGGACTCGAACCCTCAACCCCTGGAGCCACAGTCCAGTGCTCTGGCCAGTTGAGCTACGCTCACCATGATGGCCGATCGAGCCTTCCCGGCTCCGGGCCGGCCTGTTCGATCCCCCGCTCTCCCCCGGCACCGCCCGGGGGGATGGCATCTGGTGCGCCTGAGAGGATTTGAACCTCTGACACACGGCTCCGGAGGCCGTTGCTCTGTCCGGGCTGAGCTACAGGCGCGCGTTCCGTCCCCGTCCGGGAACTCCCGCCGCCGGGTCCAGGCCCTGGTCGGGGTGAGCGGATTTGAACCGCTGACCCCCTGCGCCCAAGGCAGGTGCGCTGCCAGGCTGCGCCACACCCCGACGCCAGCCAGCACCTACCGGGGAAGCGGCTCCGTCGCCGATCCCGCCGCCAGGGTTGCCAGGAACGGCCGGCAGGCCCGGATGGCCCGCGCCCGGTGGCTGATTCGGTTCTTCGCTGCCGGGCCCGCCTCCGCCAAGGTCTGGGAGAGCTCCGGGGCGAAGAAGATGGGGTCGTACCCAAACCCGGCGGTACCGCGTGCCTCGTAGGTGATGAAGCCCTCCAGGACCCCCTCGCTCCGACACAGCACCCGGCCGGTCGCATCCGCCACCGCGACGGCGCAGCGGAAGCGAGCCGTGCGCCCCTGCCACGGGTAGGTCCGGAGGGCATCGAGGATCGCGCCGTTCCGATCGGCATCCGTTGTCCCCCCTCCGAGAAACCGGGAGGACCGGACCCCCGGCGCTCCGCCGAGGGCATCCACCTCCAACCCCGAGTCATCGGCCAGCGCGAGGCGGCCGGTGCGCGCCGCTGCCTCCACCGCTTTGGCCGCCGCGTTCGCCGCGAACGTCGGGCCCGGCTCTGGCAGAAGCGGGTCTCCCGAAGAAGCCGACAGCGGAGTCAGCCGGAAGGGAAGATCCCCCAGGAGCGCGGCGAACTCCTGGATTTTATGCCGATTTGCCGTGGCGAGAACGAGCACCATATTAGGAGCCGGCGCGCCGGCTGTCAAGCGGCATCCGGCCCGGCAGCCGGTCACCCACCAGCTTCTGCTGCAGCAGGATCAGTTCCCGGATCCCGGCCCCGGCCAGGGCCAGCATCTGGTCCAGGGCCGTTCGATCAAACGGGGTCTCCTCGGCCGTCCCTTGCACCTCCACGAATTTTCCCGCCCCCGTCAGGACCACGTTCATGTCCACTTGAGCAATGGAGTCCTCGGCGTACGAAAGATCCAGGAGGACCTCCCCTTCCACCACCCCCACGCTGACGGCGGCGACAAAATCCTTCAGGAGGGCCCGGGTGATGATCCCCTCCTCCCGGAGGTGGTGCAGGGCGTCGGCCAGGGCGACGAAGCCGCCCGTGATGGCCGCGGTCCGGGTCCCCCCGTCCGCCTGCAGGACATCGCAGTCAATCCAGAGAGTCCGCTCCCCCAGGCCGGCGAGGTCGGTGACGGCCCGGAGGGAGCGGCCGATGAGGCGCTGGATCTCCTGGGTCCGTCCGCTGGGCCGCCCCGCCGCGCTCTCCCGCGGGGTCCGGCTCTGGGTGGCCCGGGGGAGCATCCCGTACTCGGCGGTGATCCAGCCCTGGCCCGTTTCCCGGAGGAATTGGGGGACGCGGTCCTCCACAGAGGCGCTACAGAGGACCCGGGTCTCCCCGACCTCGATGAGGGCGGAGCCTTCGGCGTACTTCAAGACGCTCCGGGTAATCTTCACCGGGCGCATCTCGTTCGGCTTGCGGCCGTCAAGCCGCACACGTCCCTCCCGGGTCTCAGCGGGTGGACTCGAAGGTGTAGCGAGGGGTGAAGGGGTGGCGGACATCAATGTGCCCGGCGAGCGTCGTGATCTGTGCCCCCTCCACGAGGAGCTGCACGCGCTTGATCTGTTCGAAATTGGAGGCGAGCGTATCCACGATGGAATAGATTGTCAAGATTTCCCCCGCCGTTCCCCCGGCATGGTTCGTCTGCAGCTCCCGCGTGAAATCCACATAGGCCGTCCCCTCACCGTCAATGTAGAGCTGGCGGACCCGCGCCCCCTCCGGGATGGTCGGGGCAAGCGCCTCCCCGGGCCCCCGGATGAGCTCGTCCAGGAGCCGCTTCGCCTCCTCCGCCGGGGTCACCCCCTGGGGAAGCTGCCGGGACTCCTCCCGCAGGGCCGTCGTCTCGGGATCGGCGAAGAAGAGGCGGACCGTCCGGCCGGTCCCCCCGGGCGACAGGGGAGCCGGCGCGGGCACGGCGAGAGGGGGAAGCGCGGGGGCTGTGCTGGACGGGGCCGTCAGGCGCCCCAAGAGGAGGCCCAGGCCAACGAGGGCTAGGCCACCGGCGCCCAGGGCGGCAGGGCGGAGCCAGCCACGGAAATCCATGGGGTATCCTAGCCCGCTGGGGCAGGCGCGGCAGCGCCCAGCCGCTTCTCGTAGCGAGCGCGGAACTTCGTGATCCCCTCCAGGAGAGCCTCGGCCACCCGCTGCTTGTAGGCCTCCTCCTGAAGCTTCCGTTCTTCCTGCTGATTGCTGATGAAAGCCACCTCCACCAGGGCGGAGGGCATGGCCGCCCCCATGAGGACGAAGAAGGGGCCGGACTTCACCCCCCGGTTGTTCACGCTGAGAATTTTGTCCAGCTCCTCCAGCATCATGCCGGCCAGCTCGGCGGACTCTCGGGTATAGAGGGCGTAGGCCATGTCCCACAGGATCGCCTTCACCGAGTCCTGTCCCTTGGGGCCCAGTCCTTCCTCGGTCAAGGGCAGGTTTTCCCGGATGGCGGAGGCCCGGGCGTCGTTATCGGAGGGTTCCTTACTCAGGAAGTAGGTTTCGAAGCCGGTGGCCCGGCTCTTTGGGGCAGCGTTCACGTGGATGCTCAGGAAGAAGTCGGCCTTGGCGCGGTTGGCGATGGCCGTCCGCTCCTCCAGGGAAACGAACACGTCCTCGGAGCGGGTCAGGATAACCCGCATCCCCAGGCGGTCCTGGATGAGCTTGCGCAGCCTGAGGGCGATGTCCAGGACCACGTCCTTCTCTTTGAGGCCCCGGGGGCCCACCGCGCCCGAGTCTCGTCCCCCGTGGCCAGGGTCAATCACGATGGTCCGGGTCCCCCCGGGCGGCGGGCCCGCGGGGGACGTGGGGGCAGCGCCGGGGGCGGAGCCGCGCGTCGCCGGGGCCGAGGGGCCGACGGACGTGGGCGGCGGCCCCGCTGCAGGGCCGCTCGGGACAGCCTTCCCCCGGTAGAGGTCGAGGACAATCCGATCCGGGTTATTGAGGGCAAAGGCCCGGGTGTAGCCGCGGGACTGCTCTGTCTGGATCACGAAGCGGGCCGCCCCCTCCGCCTGGCTCGCCTCCACGCCTCGGACCAGCCCGTCGCCCACAGGCAGGGGGCGCAGGAGGGCTGGCGGGAGGATCCCCCCCTTCACCTCCATGGTGAGGACCCTGGTCTCATCCTCCCGCAGGACGAACTCCAGGGGACGCGTGGTCTCCCAGACAATGCGGGTGTACTCGGGATAGGTCCGGTAGCGCACCAGCCGGAGCGTGTGCTCGGTGCTTCCAACCCAGAGGATGCGCCGGACGTCGTCCCAGAAGACCCGCTCTTCGCCGTACCGCTCCCCCATTGCGATGGTCAACACCTCCAGCGGAACCCAGACCTGTCCGCCCTGGAGGACCGGTGGGGCAGCCAAGGCCACCTCCCGGCTTCCCACTTGAATGCGGGGGATGCTCTCCGTCAGAACCAGGACCCCCTTCGGGAGGCGCAAGAGGAACCGACCGTTTGCCCGCTGAACGCTGCCGTCCGTGACGGCCGCCACCTGGTCGAGGGGGACGTACTCCTTCCCCCGGATGACCTCCGCCGGGATTGCTTTCCAGCGGTCCCCGTATAGCACCTCCACGGGGGCCGCGAAGGTATCCCCGCCCAGGACACAGAGGAGAAGGGCGATTGCCCCGAGCAGCACGATCGGGGTACGCCAAACTTCAAGTGGTCTCTGCTGTATGATGGCTAACCCCCCATGACGACGAGGGGGATGATACCCATACGCTCCAGGGGAAGTCAAGGCCAACTCAGGCAGGAGTCGGGACGGCACCCGTGCCGCCCTGGGGCTTCGGGAGCGTGAGGCCGTCCGGCCTATCGCCGGGGGGGTGCCTGCACCCTGCCGGCGGAGCGGCTTGTGGGCTCGACCGCCCCCGTCGCGACCGCCACGATGAAGTCGGCAAAGCGGCGGGTCGGATCGAAGCCCAGGAGAGCAGGCGCGTCTGCTACGAAGTTGGAGAGTGCGTTCATGTCGTAGTAGTAGACCTGGCCATCCCCCTTGTATCGCAAGTACTCCACGCCTCCGATGTCAATGTGCGCTTCCCGCGTGAGCCGCAGCACGTCTGCGATAACCGATGGCGGCGGTTCAAACTTCTCCACCTGCCGCGCCACGGCTGGGCTGATCTCGGCCGGGCACGCCCCCAGAGCAGCCGGAACCCCTGAGTCCGCCCGGCCCTCGAGCTGGCACAGATCAGCCGGGCAGAGGTTAAAGCCGGCCGTCGGGTCCGTGGTGATCCGGATGGCATAGAGGAACTCGCCCCCCAGGACCTCGATCCGGACGATGCTCCCATCCTCGCTCTCCAGGTACTCCTGGAGGAGGGCCGTGCCGTCCGGTCCCAGGCTGAGGTCCTTCCGCTTCACCGCCTCCTCCAGGTCCTCCGGGCGGTCGAACCGGACGATCCCCACTCCGCTCCCCCCTACGTTCGGTTTCACGATCACTGGGAACCGAAACGCCGGGAGCAGGCCCAGGATCCGTTCCAACTGGTTCAAGACCGCGCACCGCGGGTAGCGGAGGCCGAGGCGCTCCATGAGCAACGCCTGCGCCGCCTTTGAGGCCTCGTATCGGTAGGAGGCGGCGGGATTGATGACGGGTATCCCGATCTCTTCGAAGTAGGTGAGCGCCTGAAGCGCATAGAAGAGGCTGCTGGCGTGGCCCCGGGTATGCGCGGAGGGACTCACCCGGTTGACGAGGACGGAATAGCGGGGTTCCCTTCCCCCGGGAGAGAAGGCGTGGTCGCTGACATCAATCTTCTCGAAGGGAAGACCTCGCCGGCGGAGCTCGGCGATCAGCCGGTCAGACCAGTGCGGGTGCTCGTCCAGGAGACCGATCGGCAGGCTGAGCGTCCGCTGCATCGCGGGGTACCTCTCATCGCCAGACACCATCTCGGGGGTGGCATCAGCGCCCCCGAGCCCCGTAAGGCTAGCGCACCAGACGGGACTTGTCCACCTCACTGTGGCCGGGCCTAAAGACTCCACTACACCGGCTGCTCTCCCGATGCCGGCGCCAAAATGCGAAAACCCCCGGCTGGTTGACGCCAGCCGGGGGTTTGTTATCCCGGCAACGACCTACTCTCCCACCCAGTTGCCCAGGCAGTACCATCGGCGCTGGAGGGCTTAACTTCCGTGTTCGGGATGGGAACGGGTGTGACCCCTCCGCTATGGTCACCGGGAATGGGACCACGCGAATAGCGTTGGCGACCAGGACCGACCTCGAGAGGGAAAAATGGGGTCAAGCCGCACGACCGATTAGTACCGCTCAGCTGAGCCCATTCCTGGGCGTACACTTGCGGCCTATCAACCCGGTCATCTTCCGGGGGTCTTCAGGTGGCTTGCGCCACGGGAGACCTCATCTTGAGGTGGGCTTCACGCTTAGATGCTTTCAGCGTTTATCCCTGCCGAACATAGCTACCCGGCGGTGCCCCTGGCGGGACAGCCGGAACACTAGAGGTTCGTCCACCCCGGTCCTCTCGTACTAAGGGCAGCTCCTCTCAAGTCTCCTGCGCCCACGGCAGATAGGGACCGAACTGTCTCACGACGTTCTAAACCCAGCTCGCGTACCGCTTTAATGGGCGAACAGCCCAACCCTTGGGACCTGCTTCAGCCCCAGGATGCGATGAGCCGACATCGAGGTGCCAAACCTCCCCGTCGATGTGG
>JAKEHP010000126.1 GCA_022614955.1 Candidatus Methylomirabilota bacterium | reverse complement strand
CCGGGGCGCTGCCCGCTCATCTCGGACCTCCTCGACACCGGGCCGCTGGGCCCCCTCTCCCTCGCCTGGGCCGGGGCGCTGCCGACGCGCAGTCTCGACGCGCTGCTGGCCATGAACCGCGCCGCGGACCTGGCGGCGTTCCGGGAGGCGCTGCGGGAGTTCGCGCTGGCACCGCAAAGTATCCTGGTGGCCGACGCGGACGGGAATATCGGTGGGTTCGTGGCCGGGCGCTTCCCGAGGCGGTGCCGGCCGGGGGATGGCCCCCTGCCCCTGGACGGCGCCGATCCCGCCACGGCCTGGCAGGGGTTCATCCCGTTCGAAGAAC
Source organism: Candidatus Methylomirabilota bacterium (assembly GCA_022614955.1). GTDB lineage: Bacteria > Methylomirabilota > Methylomirabilia > Methylomirabilales > JACPAU01 > JACPAU01. The sequence goes on along the minus strand of JAKEHP010000126.1, from coordinate 700 downwards.
TGCCACACGTGATGAATCCGCCGTCGGCCCTCCTGGTCAGCGCCAACAACCGCGCAAGCGAGGAGGGACCGTACCTCACGACGCTCTGGGAGCCCCCCTACCGGGCCAGCCGGATCCTGGGGCTCCTGCGCGAGATGCCCTCGGTCCGGCCCGAGGCCTGTCGCCGCCTCCAGACCGACACGGTGTCGCTCCAGGCCCTGCTCCTCATCGGCCGCTGCCTTGCTCCGCACCGGGATGCCCTGGCGGGAGCGGCGCGCGAGGCCGCAGATCGCCTGCTCGCCTGGGACGGGCGCATGGCCCGTGAGAGCGGCACGGCGGCCCTCTTCCACGCCTGGTACTGGCGTCTGCGGGAGCGGGTCCTGGGGGCGCCTCTCGAGGCGCTGCGGACCGGGTTGGCAGCGCGCCTCTTCGCCGTCAACCACGTTCCGGCCGCCCTCCTGGATGCCCTGCTGCTCGAGGGGAAGGACTCCGCGCTGTCCGCGCCGCTCCCGTCTCTTCTCCAGGAGACCCTGGAGGAGGCGGTGGCATTTCTCCGAGAAAAAATGGGCCCGGACGTGGCGGCGTGGCGGTGGGGGGGACTGCACCGGCTCACGCTCCGGCATCCCCTGACGCTCGGAAAGGGCCGGGTCAGCCGGATCCTGTCCGGACTCTTCGGCTTCAACCGGGGACCGGTCGAGATGCCGGGCGACGGCATGACCGT
>JAKEHP010000125.1 GCA_022614955.1 Candidatus Methylomirabilota bacterium | reverse complement strand
GGCCCGAGGGAGGAGGCGGCCGGAGGCGTACGCCGTTTGTACGTTGAGGACCGCCGACGACCGAGAACGACGTGAGGCGACGTCAGTTGGCCCGGCACTAGTCCGTCTCCAGGTGGCCCGAGATGAAGTCCCGCACCAGCCTCAGGTCCGAGTGCTCGATCTCCGCCGGGGCCCCGGCCACCGCGATCCGCCCCTGGTGCAGCAGGGCGATGCGGTCCGAAACCTTGAAGGCGCTCTGCATGTCGTGCGTGACGACCACCGACGTCACCCCCAGCTTCTCCCGCAGGTCAATGATCAGCTCGTTGATCTTTTCGATGTTGCTGGGGTCCAGGCCGGTGGTGGGCTCGTCGTACAGGATGATGCGCGGCCGGAGCGCGATGGCCCGCGCCAGGCCCACCCGCTTCTTCATCCCGCCCGACAGCTCGGCCGGCTGCTTCTCCTCTCCCCCGGGCAGACCCACCAGCTCCAGGACCTCCCGGACCCGGTCCCCGATCTCCCACTCCCCCATCCGGGTGTGCTCCCGCAGCGGGAAGGCGACGTTCTCGGCCACCGTCAGGGAGTCGAAGAGCGCGGACCCCTGGAAGAGCATCCCCACCTTCCGGCGGATGGGGAGGAGTTTCTCCTCGGGGAGCGGGGTGATCTCCTCCCCGCCGACCCAGATCCGGCCGCCGTCGGGCTTGATCAGCCCGATGATGAGGCGCAGCAGGACGCTCTTGCCGGTCCCGCTCCCCCCGATGATGGTGATGGTCTCCCCCGGGGCCACCTCCAGGTCCACCCCCTGGAGGACCGCCAGGCTGGCGAAGCTCTTCCGCACCCCGGCGAGCCGGATGGCGGGATCGCCCACCCCTACCACCCCTCCAGCCACCAGAAAAACTTCGTGAGGAAGAAGTCGGAGATCAGGATCAGGATGGCGGAGGTCACCACGGTGGCCGTGGTGGCCCGCCCCAGCCCCTCCGTCCCCCCCGTCGTCTCCAGCCCCTCGTAGCACCCCACGATCCCGATGATAAACCCGAAGAAGACCGTCTTCCCCAGGCCGGAGAGGAGATCGGCCAGCTTTAAATTCTGGAGGACCGTATTCAGGTAGAAGTGGTAGTCCACATTGAACTCCCACTGCGAGATGACCATCCCCCCCAGGATCCCCAGGACGTCGGCCACCAGCGTGAGGAGGGGGAGCACCATCATGGCGGTCAGGACCCGGGGGACCACCAGCT
>JAKEHP010000124.1 GCA_022614955.1 Candidatus Methylomirabilota bacterium | reverse complement strand
TTCATCACCGGGATCACGGGTTTCGTCGGGCAGCACCTCGCGGCCTATCTGACAGCCGAGGGGCACGAGGCCGTGGGCCTCGCCCTGGCGGGGAGCCGCAAGCCCGAGGCCGGGCAGGCCGGAGTGAAGATCCACGAGGGGGACGTCTGTCACGGGGAGCGGGTGCGTGCCCTGCTGAAGGAGGTCCGGCCGGAGCGGATCGTTCACCTCGCCGCGCGCTCGTCGGTGGCCGACTCCCTGAAGGACCCGTGGGCCACCTTCGCCGTCAATACCGGCGGGACCGTGAGCCTCCTCGAGGCGGCAGCCGCGGCGGCGCCGGCGGCGCGGATCCTGATCATCGGGTCGGCGGAGGCCTACGGGGAGGTCCGGGAGGAGGAGTTGCCCCTCACCGAGGGTCGGCCGCTTCAGCCGCTCACCCCCTACGGGATCAGCAAGGCGGCCGCCGAGCAGGTTGCCCGCTTCTACGGGCGGGCCCGCCGGCTGCACGTCGTCGTTGCCCGGGCCTTCAACCATACCGGCCCGGGCCAGGAGCCGAGCTTCGTCTGCTCCGACTTCGCCCGCCAGATTGCCCGGATCGAGGCGGGCCTGGGGAGCGCGGTTATTCGGGTGGGGGATCTCACGGCGCGCCGGGACTTCTCGGATGTGCGGGATGTCGTCCGGGCCTACGTCCTGGTGCTCGAGAAGGGCGACGCCGGCGAGGTCTACAACGTCTGCAGCGGCAAGGCCTGGAGCATCGGGGAGATCCTGGATATCCTGCGGGGCCAGGCGGGGAAGCCCATCGCCGTCGAGGCCGACCCGACGCGCGGCCGGAGCGAGGATGTGCCGACGCTCGTCGGGAGCTTCGCGAAGCTGGAGGCCGCCACCGGCTGGCGCCCCGGGATCCCGCTGGAGCGGACGCTGGAGGATCTCCTGGACTTCTGGCGCGGCATCATAGAAAAGGATCGGCGGCGGTGACGACCGCCAGAGGGGCCGCCCTCGTGGGGCCGGACGCGGGATCATGGCCATCCTGGTGACGGGAGGAGCGGGGTTCATCGGATCGCACGTCTGCGAGGCCCTCCTCGCCCGGGGGGAGGCGGTCGTCTGCCTGGACAACTTCGACGAATTCTACGATCCGGCGGTCAAGCGGCGGAACCTGGCAGGCGTCCTCGGCCATTCCGGGTTCACGCTCGCGGAGGGCGACCTCCGGGATGCCGGGGTGCTGGAGGCTCTCTTCCGCCGGAACCAGGTGAGCACCGTCATCCACTTGGCGGCGCGCGCTGGGGTGCGACCCTCGATTCGCCAGCCGGCCCTCTACGCCGACGTGAACGTCACGGGCACAACCCGCCTCCTGGAGGCGGCGCGCCAGGCGGGCACCCCGAAGTTTCTCTTCGGGTCTTCCTCGTCGGTCTACGGGGTCCGGACGGGGCTCCCGTTCAAGGAGACCGACGAGGTGGACGCGCCGGCCTCCCCCTACGCGGCCACGAAGCGGGCCGGCGAGCTCCTCTGCCGGGTGAGCCATGCCCTCTCCGGGATGGCCATCACGTGCCTGCGCTTCTTCACCGTCTACGGGCCGCGGCAGCGGCCGGAGATGGCCATCCACAAATTCACCCGCCTCATCGAGGGAGGCGAGTTGATCCCCCTCTACGGCGACGGGAGTACGGCTCGCGACTACACCTATATAGATGATATCGTGGCGGGGGTCCTGGGGGCGCTCGACGCCTGTTCCGGGTTTACCATCTACAACCTGGGGAACGCCGAGCCGATCCGCCTCCGGGACCTGGTCGGGCTCATCGAGGTCGCCCTTGGCAAGACGGCGCGGATCGAGCCCCGACCGCCCGAGCCGGGCGATGTCCCCTTCACCTGCGCCGACGTCTCGGCGGCCAAGGCCGCCTTCGGCTACGAGCCCAGGGTGAAGATCGCCGAGGGGCTCCAGCGTTTCGTGGCCTGGTACCGGGCTCGGGGAGGCACAAGCGCGTGAACATCTGCGTCGTCGGGGTCGGCTACGTCGGGCTGGTCACGGGGGCCTGCTTCGCCGAGTTCGGCCTCCACGTCACCTGCGTGGATAAAGACGCCGAGCGGATCAACGGCCTGAAGGCCGGGAAGGTCCCCTTCTTCGAGCCGGGCCTCGAGGAGCTGGTCCAGAAGAACAGCCGGGAGGGGCGCCTCACGTTCACGACGGATCTGCGGGCGGGCGTCCAGGGGTCGCTCGTCGTCTTCCTGGCCGTTGGGACGCCCCCGCGGGGGGATGGTTCAGCCGACCTCAGCGCCATCGAGGAGGTGGCGCGGGAGATCGCCGCGGCGATGGACAGCTACAAGGTCGTTGTGACCAAGAGCACGGTGCCGGTGGGAACCGGGGCCAAGATCCGGGCGATCATCAGCCAGCACCAGACCGAGCACGTGGACTTCGACATCGTCGCGAACCCGGAGTTCCTCAGGGAGGGGGCGGCCATCGAGGACTTCATGCGGCCGAACCGGGTCGTCATCGGGGCCACCTCGGCCCAGGCCATCGCGATCCTGAAGGACCTCTACCGGCCCCTCTACCTGATCGAGACGCCCGTGGTTATCACCGAGGTCCAGACGGCCGAGCTCATCAAGTACGCGAGCAACGCCTTCCTGGCCACCAAGATCACGTTCATCAATGAGATCGCCAACCTCTGCGAGAAAGTGGGGGCCGACGTTCACGTGGTGGCGAAGGCGATGGGGCTGGATGGGCGGATCGGGGGGAAATTCCTCCACCCCGGGCCGGGGTTCGGGGGCTCCTGCCTCCCCAAAGACCTGCGGGCGCTGGCCGAGGTCGCGCGCCAGGTCGGGGAGCCCCTGGAGCTCGTCCAGGCCGTGAGCCGTCTGAACGAGGGCCAGCGGGCGCGCATGGTGGAGAAGGTCGCGGCGGCCGTGGGGAACGTGGCGGGGAAGACCCTCGCCGTCCTCGGCCTCGCCTTCAAGCCCAACACCGACGACATCCGCGAGGCGCCGTCCCTGGACCTCATCCGGGGGCTCCTCGAGCGGGGGGCCCGCGTCCGGGCCTTCGACCCCGCGGCCATGCCTAACGCCGCCCGCGTCCTGCCGGCGGTGGAGTACTGCAAGGACGCCTACGACGCCGCGGCTGGGGCCGACGGGGTCGTCCTGACGACGGAGTGGAACCAGTTCCGAAACCTGGACCTCGGGCGCCTCAAGGCCGCGCTCCGGCAGCCGG
>JAKEHP010000123.1 GCA_022614955.1 Candidatus Methylomirabilota bacterium | reverse complement strand
GTGGAGTAGGCGATGACCCGCTTGATGTCGGTCTGGGTGCAGGCGATCGTGGCGGCGAAGACGGCGGTGAGCGCCCCCACCCAGGCGATGAGGGCGAGGACCTCCGGGGTCCGGTCGTAGAGGGGGCTGGAGCGGGCCACCATGTAGACCCCGGCCGTCACCATGGTCGCGGCGTGAATGAGGGCCGAGACCGGCGTGGGGCCCTCCATGGCGTCGGGGAGCCAGACGTAGAGGGGAAGCTGGGCGCTCTTCCCGGTCGCGCCCAGGAACAGGAGGAGAGCGACGGCCGTCAGGACCGGGGCCCCGGCCGGCTGCTCGGCCAGCCTGGGGAAGAGGGTCCCGAAGTGGAAGGTGCCGAAGGTCGTCCAGAGCAGGAAGAGGCCCACCAGGAACCCGAAGTCCCCCACCCGGTTCACCAGGAACGCCTTCTTGCCCGCCTCAGCGGCGCTCTCCCGCTCGAACCAGAACCCGATGAGGAGGTAGGAGCAGAGCCCCACCCCCTCCCACCCCACGAAGAGGAAGAGGTAGTTGTTGGCCAGGACCAGGGTCAGCATGAAAAATGCGAATAGGTTCAGGAAGGCGAAGTAGCGGGGGTAGTCCCGGTCGGCTCCCATGTAGCCCAGGGAGTAGACGTGGATGCAGAAGCCCACGCCGCTCACTACCAGGGCCATGACGGCGGCCAGGGGATCCCAGAGGAGGCCCAGGGGGGCGCTGAGGTCCCCGGAGGCGATCCAGGTGAAGAGGACCGGCTCGAACCGTCGGGCCTCCGGCGGGAGGGCCCGGAGGGCCTGAAAGCCCGCGACCGCCGCCAGGAAGGCGGCGCCGACGCTGCCGCACCCCACGCATCCGACGAGCCACCTCGGGAAGCGCCGCCCCAGGAGGCCGTTCAGGAGGGCGCCCGCCAGGGGGAAGGCCGGGATCAGCCAGAGGGCGTCAGGCACGCTCACCCCCGCAGGAGGTTCACCTCGTCCACGTTCACGGTCTCGCGGTTCCGGAACAGAGCAATGATAATGGCCAGCCCCACCGCCACCTCCGCTGCTGCCACCGTCATCACGAAGAAGACAAAGGCCTGCCCGTCGAGCGAGCCCAGGAACCGGGAGAAGGCCACGAAGGTCAGGTTCACGGCGTTGAGCATCAGCTCGATGGACATGAAGATGACCAGGGCGTTGCGGCGGGTGGCCACCCCCACCACCCCGGTGATGAAGAGGAAGGCGGCCACCAGCAGGTAGGCGTTCAGCGGGACCATAGCCCTCCCCTTGTCGTGGCCGTCCCGACCTGCCGGCCGGCCGCCTTTACCTGGCCCCCGCCCCCTCCTCCGCCCGATACCCAGACAGGGCTGCGTCGGGGGCGGGGGCCAGCGGCGGCCGGCACTAGTCCACGAACGATGGGAGGCGACGTCAGTTGGCCCGGCACTACTCCACCTTCCGTTTGGCCAGGATGAGAGCGCCCACCATGGCCACCAGCAGGATGAGGGACGTCAGCTCGAAGGGAAGCAGATAGCGGGTGAAGAGGAGCTGGCCCACGGCCTGGGTGTTCCCCCGCGGCAGGGGCGGGGGCGGCCCGACAGTGCCCTCGGGCGCCGCCACCACCACAGCCCACAGCAGGAGCAGCAGCGCCGTCCCCGCCGCTGTCCCCAGGAGGAACTGCACCCCCCCCACCTGGAGGCGGGAGCCCTCCTCCCGCCGCACGTCCAGGAGCATGATGACGAAGAGAAAGAGAACCATGATGGCCCCGGCGTAGATGATGACGTGGACCGCGGCCACCAGTTGCGCCTGGAGGAGGATGTAGTAGCCCCCCAGACAGAGGAAGGTGACGACCAGGGCGATGGCGCTGTAGATAGGGTTCCGGTGGACGATGACGGCGAGGGCCGACCCCACCGTCACCGCCGTCAGCGCCACGAAGATCCCCCACTCCACGCCGCTACCTCCCCAGGAGGACCGCCGCCGTCAGCACCACGTTCGCCAGCGCGAGGGGCAGGAGGACCTTCCACCCGAAGGCCATGAGCTGGTCGTAGCGGAACCGGGGCAGCGTCGCCCGGAGCCAGATGAAGAGGAAAAGAAAGGCGAAGACCTTCAGGAGGAACCAGACCACCGGGGGGAGGAGCGGCCCGCGCCAGCCCCCGAGGAACAGGGTCGTGGCCACGGCGGAAGCGGTGATCATGTTGGCGTACTCCGCCATGAAGAACATGGCGAACTTCATGGAGGAGTACTCGGTGTGGAACCCCGCCACCAGTTCCGTCTCGGCTTCCGGGAGGTCAAAGGGGGCCCGGTTAAGTTCGGCGTTGGCGCTCACCAGGAACAGGGCGAAGCCCAGCGGCTGCGTGAACAGGTTCCAGCGGGGGATCACCCCGAGCCAGGT
>JAKEHP010000122.1 GCA_022614955.1 Candidatus Methylomirabilota bacterium | reverse complement strand
TCGGGAGTCGAATCGAGGTGACCGATGCGGAAGCGGACTGCCCCGCCGCCCCACAAGCAGCGACCGGCCGGGTCTCCCACGCGAACATCAGGGCTGATTGCCCGGGCGGAAGTGGGCCCGCGATCAGCAAGGACCGGGTCTGCCCTTGACAATCGCTCTCATAGAACGGATTGCAAATCAGCTGCAGGCGCTCAGGCTCGCGCCCACACCAATCATCGCTTCCATTGATTGGCTACCCTGAGCGCCGCGCCCGCACGGAGCCGCGGCCCACTCCGGCCTGTCGGCTGCATTTGCGGGTTAGGCACCACCCGGGTAGCGGAGCACCATCGATGCCCGGAGCCCGGGGCGCCGAAACCCGTCTGCCGCCCCGGACCCAGCGGAGCCCCGGTTCGCCGCGCTCCTCGAACCCCGGCGGGGCCGCGAACCCGGGACCTTCGCCGCGGACGGGGCCGGTTGCTGCGGCTGCCCCACCGATCCCCGCCTCATGACGGCACCCTGGCGGCCGGCAGCGTTCGACCCAATGCCCGTCCGGCCCCGGCATCCCGATGCCCGGGCGGCGAGCGCGACGTCCGGTTCCCCGGTCAAGCACGATGGAGATGGCGGCCGTTCACCCGAAGCTTTAGTCGATGCTCGCCTGCCTACTCACAACACAATTTCGTCGGGTCGGGTGAGTGCCTAACTCGTAAGTGGAGCGACTCCCCTGGCCGCTCATCTCGCACTAACATCACCACCGGCAGTTCATTCCGCCATTCCTGCATCCATTCTCACGCCTAGGCGGTCCGCCGGGCTCCGTACCCCGAGGCCGCCTCGATTCAGGACATGGTGTAGACCATCGTGGCCGTCACATCCCGATGCCCCAGAAGCTCCTGCACTGTCCGGATGTCGTACCCGGCTTCAAGCAAATGAGTCGCGAAGGAGTGCCGCAGGGTATGACAGCTCGCCCGCTTCCCGATCCCGCTCGCCCGGACCGCCGCCGTCATGGCTCGTTGCACCCCCGACGCATGGAGGTGGTGCCGCCGGACCCGGCCGCCGAAATCCCGGTAGCTCCGCCCAGCCGGGAAGACCCACTGCCACGGCCACGACGACCCCGCGCTGGGGTACTTGGCATCCAGACCCCCCGGCAGCTCGACCCTCCGCCCCAGACGCCCCAAGGCCTCGAGCGATCGGCCGAGGACGTTGCGGTAGAGAAACAGCAGCGCGCTGAGGGCCTGCTGCTGGGTGGCCGCCGAGAGGTTTCGCTCCACCACCAGATGACTCAGGAATTGCCGCACCTCGGCGGGGCCCAGTTC
>JAKEHP010000121.1 GCA_022614955.1 Candidatus Methylomirabilota bacterium | reverse complement strand
GCCGACCCGTGGCTCGGGCCCGACCTCAAGGAGGTGCTTCACCGCCTGTATGCCGAGGGGAAGCGGGTCGTGGTCATCTGCCCGGTGGGGTTCGTGGCCGATCACCTCGAGGTGCTCTACGACATTGACGTGGAGTGCCGACAGCTCGCCGCCTCCCTGGGGATGCGACTCGAACGGGCGCCCTCCTTGAACGACCGCCCGCGATTCATTCGCGCCCTGGCCGAGATCGTGCGGGCCCACGCGCAGGCCGCCGGCGCGTCGTAGGACGCGCCGTGGTGACAGCAGGGACTTCGGTGATGGCGTTCAGCAGCCCCGGCGGCCAGAGGCCGATTCCGATTCCCATGTTGCGGAGCCGGGCACGCCTCATGCCGTCAGCCCGCGCCGCGGAAACGGTCGGTGGCGCTGACCAGCGCGTCGACGATGCCGGGCTCCAGGGCGTGGTGGCCGGCGTCGGGCACAACAACGAAGTCGGCCTCGGGCCAGGCTTTGTGCAGCTCCCACGCGCTCATGGCCGGGCATACCACGTCGTAGCGCCCCTGCACGATGACCCCCGGGATTCGGCGGATCGCGCCGACGTGCTCGAGCAGCCAGTTGTCGGTCGCGAAGAAGGTGTTGTTGACGAAGTAGTGACACTCGATGCGGGCCAGGGCGAGGGCCTTGTGGGGGTCATCGAATTCGGCGATGACCTTCGGGTCGGGGACGAGCCGCAGCGTGCTCCCCTCCCAGACGCTCCACGCCCGAGCCGCGGCGAGCCGGACCGCCTCGTGCTCGCCGGTGAGCCGCTGGTAGTAGGCGTGGAGGAGGTCGCCCCGCTCCGCCTCCGGGATCGGCGCCAGGTACTCCTCGAAGCGGTCGGGGAAGATGGCGCTGGCCCCCTCCTGGTAGAACCAGCGGATCTCCTTGGGCCGGCAGAGGAAGATGCCGCGGAGGACGAGGGCGCGCACACGCTCGGGGTGCGTTTCGGCGTAGGCGAGGGCCAGCGTGCTCCCCCACGAGCCGCCGAAGACGACCCAGCGCTCGATCCCGAGGTGGGCGCGTAGCCGCTCGATGTCGTCGACCAGGTGCCAGGTCGTGTTCTCCTCGAGCGCGGCGTGGGGGGTGCTCTTCCCGGCGCCCCGCTGGTCGAAGAGGACGATGCGGTAGGCGGCGTGGTCGAAGAACCGCCGGTGGTCTGGCTTCGTTCCGCCCCCCGGGCCACCGTGGAGAAAGACGGCCGGGGTTCCCGTCGGGGTGCCGCAGACCTCGTAGTGCAGGGTGTGGAGGGGGGAGACGGCCAGTTTGCCGTCCTCGTAGGGCTCGATCGGGTCGTAGAGCGTGCGCATCCTCTATCCCTCCTAGGTCTTCGTCGGGATTGCGGAGAAGCTGCGGACACCGAGTCTGCGCTGGAGCTTCCTGGGTGCCGAACCGGTCTTGCAAGTCTATCGGCCTTTGGGGCGCCGCCCCCCGCAGGCGGTGACGTGAAGCCGGCCGACTTGCCCGTGGAGTGCAGATTCCAACGGATCACCCGCGGTCTTCCCCCCAGAAATTTCACAGGTTACACCCCGCCAAGTGGGATACCGCGCAACGATCGGGACCTTCTCCTGCGTGCCCTGCTTCGCTACTGCCCTCGGCCCCGGGGTGGGCGGCTCAGGCCGGGAAGAGGTCGGTGCTCAGGTACTTGAGACCGGTGTCGGCGATCACGGTCACGATAGTCTCACCCGGGGTGGCCTCCCGGGCGAGCCTGAGCGCGGCGGCCACGTTCGCCCCGGAGGAGAAGCCGGCGCAGATCCCCTCCTGCCGCCCGAGCCGGCGGGCCATCCGGATGGCCTCGGCGTCACTGGCCGTGAGGAACCCGTCGCAGCAGGCCGCATCCCACAGGGGGGGAACGAAGGCGTATCCGCCCCCCTGGAGCTTGTGGCGGGGGTTCCGGACCCGCTTCCCGGCCAAGACCGGGGCGCTCGCCGGCTCCACCGCGTAGCAGCGGACGCCCGGGTTGCGGGCCTTCAGAGCGCGGGCCACTCCCACGAAGGTCCCTCCCGTCCCCACCAGAGCGCAGAAGGCGTCCACCCGTCCCCCGGTCTGCTCCCAGATCTCCCGTCCGGTGCCGTGCTGGTGCGCGGCCACGTTGTCCGGATTCAGGAACTGGTCGGGGCGGAAGGCCTTCAGCTGCTTTACCAGCTCCCTCGTCTTCTCCTCTACCTTCTGCAGGTCCGCCCCCGAGACCTGGCCCGGACGGGGCCGTCCGACCTGCGGGACCAGCACCAGTTCCGCCCCGACCGCCTCGAGCATCCGCCGCCG
>JAKEHP010000120.1 GCA_022614955.1 Candidatus Methylomirabilota bacterium | reverse complement strand
GACCGATCACCTCCGCCAGGAGAACCTGGCGCTCCGTCGGGCGGTCGAGGGGAAGTACGCCTTCGGGGAGATCGTGGGGCGGGGGCCGGCGATGGCGCGCGTCCTGCAGCTGGTCGAGAAGGTGATTCCCTCCGACTCCACCGTCTTCCTCGAGGGAGAGACCGGCACCGGGAAGGAATTGCTCGCCCGCGCGATCCACTACAACGGTCCCCGGCGCGAGCGCCGGTTCCTCGCCCAGAACTGCGCCGCCCTCTCCGAAACCCTCCTCGAGAGCGAACTGTTCGGGCACCGCAAGGGGACTTTCACCGGGGCTGTGAGCGACAAGAAGGGGCTCTTCGAGCTGGCCGACGGCGGGACCGTGTTCCTGGACGAGGTCGGGGACATGTCGGGCAGCATGCAGGCGAAAGTCCTGCGGGTCCTCCAGGAGGGGGAGGTCCGCCCGCTGGGGGCGGCCGACAGCCGCAAGGTGGACTTCCGCCTCATCGCCGCGACGAACAAGGACCTGGACGCGGAGGTCCGGGCCGGTCGGTTCCGGCAGGACCTCTACTTCCGGCTCCGGGTGTTTCCGATCCGGCTGCCGCCCCTGCGCGAGCGCCGCGAGGACATCCCTGCCCTGGCCCAGCACTTCCTCGGCCGCTTCGCCCGCGAGATGGGGAAGGACATCGCGGGGATCACCGCCCCGGCCCTCGACCTGTTGGCAGCCTACTCCTTCCCGGGAAACGTCCGGGAACTGGAGAACGAGCTGGAACGGGGCGCCAACCTGGTGGAGCCGGGTGGCTGGATCACCCCGGACCTGTTGAGCGACCGGATCCGGGGCATCCCCCAGGGGACGGGGGCGCCCGGGGAGCGCGAGGGCCGACTGAAGGAGGCGGTGGAAGCGGTGGAGCAGGGCCTGATCCGGGAGGCGCTGACCCGCCACGGGGGGAACGTCTCCGAGGCGGCGCGGACGCTGGGGATCAGCCGGCAGTGGCTCATCAAGAAGATGACCCGCTACAGGATGCGGCCTGCGCGGACGTCCCCGTAGGTGGCCGCACGGCGGGGGGAAGGAGGGTAGCGATGGCGCGCTTGCTGTATGTCGGCTCTCACGGAGTGGGCGATCCGACCCGGGCGGGTCTCGTGTTCGTGTCCGCCAACGGGGCGAAGGAGGCCGGCCACGACCCCGTGATCGCGCTCGTCGGGGACGGCGTCCTCCTCATGAACGAGACCATCGCCAAGAACACGGTGCCGGTCGGCTGGCCCCCCGTCAAAGAACTGATGGCGACCAGCATCTCGCACCATATTCCTATTCATGTCTGAGGGGGGTGAGCGCGGGCCCGTGGGGTCACCGACCAGGATCTGGTCGGCAAGAACGCCAAGTTCATGACGCCGAAGGAATTCGCGAACATCGTCGCCGAGGCGAATAACGCCGTCTCGTACTAGGCCAGGGGGAGGTCTCCGCCACGCCAGCTTCGAGGGCCGGGGTGTCAACACCCGGTCCATGGGTGTCAACGCTCGATGACAGCCTCTGCGTCTTCCGGTCTTTCAATAGGTTAGGCTACCCTCTTCGGTACCCACCTGCTCCAAGCGTAGCACCGAGCCGGTCCAGCCAGTGGCGCCGGTCGCTCCCCGCTTCTCCCTCCCGATAAGCCGAATCGTGTGAATCCAAAGCCCCCGCGCGGTCTCCCACGGCGTCCTGGAGCGGAGACCGCGGCGGGTGGCATGGAGCGTGCTTCCACTGGGAGGTATCCCGTTGCAGGCAAGACGTGGCTCAGCAAGCGGTGAGGAGAGACATCCATGGCGCTCGACGTGCAGGTGCTGCGCTCGGAGATCCAGAAGGTCTACGCGGATGTCGCGCACGACCCGAAGAAGGGCTACCACTTCCATACCGGCCGGGAGTACGCCGAGAAGATGCTCGGCTATTCCACCGAGTGGCTTGACGCGGTGCCGGCGGAGGTGGTGGCCTCCTTCGCCGGGGTCGGCTGTCCCCTTTCCCTCGGTCCGGTCCACGTGGGGGAGACGGTGCTCGACATCGGCTGCGGGGCGGGGATGGACAGCTTCATCGCGGCGCATCTGGTGGGGCCGGTGGGGCGGGTCATCGGCCTCGACATGACGGAGTCCATGCTCGCCAAGGCCCTCCGGTGGCGGGAGGAGTGCGCCATCCCCCACCTGGACTTCCGCAGGGGTCTCGCCGAGGAGATCCCCCTCCCGGACGGGTCCGTGGACGTGGTCATCAGCAACGGGGTGATCAATTTAACGCCGGACAAGGGGAACGTATTCCGCGAGATCCATCGGGTCCTGCGGCCGGGCGGGAGGCTCCAGATCGCGGACATCATCGTCCACAAGGATATCCCGCCGGAGGCAAGAGACCAGGTGGACATCTGGACCGCCTGAATTGGCGGGGCTCTCCTGGAGGGAGAGTACCTGGCGATCATCGGGCAGGCGGGCTTTGTGGGGGCGGAGGTCGCGTGGCGCGGGCACGTCTTCGCCGGCGCCTCGGGCGAGCGGAAGGCGGTGAAGTTCGGGACCGAGGGGGTGAACATCCGGGCCCGCAAACCCTAGGGCCCGGTGGGCGGCGCGGTGGGCCAGATCATGGCCGCGGAGTCGGCCATGGAGAATGGAGAAAGGAGGCTGAGCCATGAAGCGGAGGCGGAGCAATGGGCGCACGCTGTGGGGCGTGGGAGCGGGGCTCGTGGCCGTGGCCCTGCTGGTCGCGGCTGGCGCCTGGGGGTACGGGGCTGCGAAGATCACGGTAAACACCTTGGACGAGGTTCTGAGGGGGAACCCGCTCCCCGCGGACAAGACGGCCCAGGTGACCTGGAAGGCTCGGGCGAGCAACGCGGAGCTTCATGTCCTCGAGCTGAGCAAGATCAAGCTCCACAGCCACAGCTTGGAGGATCACATCGTGTACGTCATCCGCGGCCAGGGGGCGGCTCGGCTCGGCGATGAGTCCAGGCAGGTCAAGGCCGGGGATATCCTCAACATCCCGAAGGGCGTCCCGCACGGCTTCACGAAGGAGGGGAAGGAGAACCTCGTCTTCCTGGTTGTCGCCACGGCTGGCTGGGACGGTCTCAAGGACATCAAGTTCTACGAATAGAGCAAGACCGATTCCCGCGGAAATGAGCGCGCCCGGCTTCCTTGGGGAGCCGGGCGCGCGTTTTTCTGGCGCAGGCCCGAGGGTCCCCCCGGGCTCAGGGGAAGAT
>JAKEHP010000119.1 GCA_022614955.1 Candidatus Methylomirabilota bacterium | reverse complement strand
GCTGGGAGCGGGTAGGGAAAGACCAGGGGGAGGCGGTCTGTCTGGTCGGGGAGCCGGGCATCGGGAAGTCGCGGCTCGCCTACGAGTTCCAGCGGAGCCTGGGGATCGCAGACCGGATCGAGGGCGCAGCCCTCTCTCACGCGCGGGGCGCGGCCTACTTCGTGTTCCGCCAACTCCTCCGGCAACTGGCCGGCATTGATCCGGGGGCCGATCTCGCTGCGACGCGCGACCACCTCCATCGCCGGCTGTGGGATCTCTCGCCCGACCTGGCGGCCTTCGCCCCCGACCTCCTTTCCATCCTGGGAAGTGCGCGTGAGGTTCCCTCGCAACGGCAGGCCAGCGCGCCGGATGATCGGCGAGACCGGGTGCGAGAAGCAGTGACGGTGTGGATTAGGGCGGAGTGTCGGCGGGCACCCAGGCTCCTCGTGATCGAGGACGTCCACTGGCTCGACCCGTCGTCGGAGGAGCTGCTCCGCCACCTGGCGCTCGAGGCCCAGGACCTCCGTTTGATGCTCCTGATGACCTCGCGCCTCCCCCTGACAGGCAGGAACCTGGAGCTCGGTCGGGTCCGGGAACTCTCCCTGAAAGCGCTCTCGGCGGAGGACATCCACGCGCTGGTGGACGCGCAGGTGGAACCGTATCCGGCGAGCGAACGCCTGCGCCGGACGGTGGCGGCGCGCTCGGAGGGCAACCCGTTCTACGTCGAGGAGCTGGTGCGGGCGTGCCGGGAACGCGGAGACTTGGTGCTGGATCACGGGGCGTACGACCTCCGGGAAGGGGCGGAGGGCATCATTCCCTCCACCATCAACGCCCTGATCTCCTCCCGGATCGATCGGCTCCCCGCTTCCGCGCGCGAGCTGCTCGCCGACGCCGCCGTGCTCGGCAAGCAGTTCCCCCTGGCGCACCTGCGCGCGCTGGCCTCCGGGGATCGGTTCGAGGGGGATCTGGCCCAGATCGAGCGGAGGGGGTTCCTTGACCGCCAGGGCGGGGGTCCGGTGGCCACCCTGGCGTTCCGCCATGTCCTGAGCCTGGAGGTGGCCTACGGCGCCCTCCTCCAGTCCGACCGCCAGACCCGCCACCGGCGAGCCGCCGAGATGCTCGAGCGGCTCTACCGCGGTCGGACCGAAGAGGTCGGCGATCAGCTCGCCCACCACTGGGCGCAGAGCGACCGGCGGATGCAGGCCCTGCCCTACCTGCTGGCCACGGCGGATGGCGCGGTGGCCGTGGGGGCCAACCGGGAGGCCATTGCCTATCTCCAGACCGCCCTCGGTCTCGTTACCGAGCACCCGACGGCGACGAAGGGCGAGGTGGACGCCATCCGTCTCAAGCTGGCGGGGCTTCACTTCATCGTCGGCGAGCGCTAGACCCTCTTCGGACGGCGGGAACCTTTCAGTCCGGGCGGAAGGCTTCCCCCATCCCGATGCGCTCCAGGACGGGAGGGTGGGTGTAGAACCAGAAGACGGCCCAGGCCGGAGGGGTGAGATCGGCCCGGTTCGTCCGGGCCAGGGCCACCTCGGCCCGGATGAATGCCTCCCGCTGGCCGGTTAGCTCTAGAGAGGCGGCATCCGACTCCCGCTCGAAGGCCCGGGAGAGGGCGTGCTGGATGGGGGCCGTCAGGAGGAGAATGGCGAGCGCCACTCCCAGGAGGAGCGGGAGAGAGGTGGGGTCGCCCGCTCCCTTAAGGCCCAGCAGCGGAATCCGAAGGGCCTGCCGCTCGACTGCCCACAGGAGCCAGAAGAGGACGAACAGCCCCGCAGCGCTCAGCCCGATCCCCTTCCAGATGTGCCCAGCGCGCCAGTGGCCCAGTTCGTGGGCCACGACGACCTCCTGCGCCTCGCGGTCCGCAGCCCGGCTCAGGGTGTCGTACAAGACGATGCGGCTGGTCCCGAGGAGGCCGGTCACGTAGGCGTTCGCCTTCACCGTCCGCCGGCTGGCGTCGGCCTGGTAGATCTCGCCGGCCGGGATCCCGGCCCGGGCCGCCAGCGCCGCCACCCGGGCGCGGAGGTCCCCCTCGGGGAGCGGCGTGAAGGTATTGAAGAGGGGGTCAATCAGGACCGGGGCCCCGCCCACTAGCAGGATCGTCAGAAGAAGGGTGGCTCCCCAGGCGGGAAGCGGCCATGCCTCGGGGAAGCGCCTCGCCAGGGCTGACCAGCCGGCCACGGCAATCACGAAGAGCGCCCCGCCCAGCACGGTCCCCTTCAGGTAGTCCCAGAGCCATGCCGGAGCCGTCTGCGTGGAGAGGCTGAAGGTCTTCTCCCGGAGGTATCCGACGTAGAAGGTCAGGGGGAACCCGATCGCCTGGAGGAGAAGGAAGACGGCGAGACCCACGCCCACCGCGGTGAGGAGGGGCCGGGGACCGACGATCCTGGCAACCGCGTCCCGCAATGCCGCCCCGGCGGGGGAGAGGCCGAGGACGAGGAGGAAAGGGATAATGAGGAGCCGGCCCGCGATGGCGAAGGCATAGCGGGGGCGGGTGTAGGCGCGGCCGCGGGCGGCCTCCTCGGGTGTGAAGTATCGCTCCGCGGTCGCCGGGAGCGTCCTGCCCGGGGCCTCCCAGGCTGCCCGGAGGCCCGGCAGGGCGGCCGCCGCCGCCAGGAGAGCGCAGGCACCGGTCAGGGCGAGGAGGGTGCCCCGTCCCATCAGGCCTTCCCCACCAGGACGAGGAAGGCGGCCTCGTCCAGCGTGGTGACGCCGAGGCGGCGGGCGTCTTCCAGTTTGCTGCCGGCCTCTTTCCCCGCCACTACGTAGTCGGTCTTCTTGCTCACCGCGGCGGTCACCCGGCCCCCAAGACGGGTGATGAGATCCCGGGCGCTGTCGCGGCTCATGGAGGAGAAGGTCCCGGTCAGGACGAAGGTCTTGCCGGCCAGCGGCTTGGGGCCGGGCGCCACTGCCTCCTCCATCTTCACTCCTGCCGCCTTGAGCCGCTCCACCACCCGCACGTTCTCCTCCTGGGCGAAGAAGTGGGCGACGCCGGCCGCAATCCGGGGGCCGACTCCGTGGATCTCCGCCAGTTCCTCCGCACTTGCCCGGAGCAGGCGCTCCATGCTGCCCGTGTGGGCGGCCAGGATCTCGGCGACGTGCTCCCCCACGTGGCGGATACCCAGACCGAAGAGGAGCCGGGGGAGCCCCCGGTCCTTGCTGCGCCGGATGGCGTTGTAGAGGTTGGTGGCCGACTTCTCCGCCAGCCGGTCAAGTTCGGCCAGGGTCGGGACTGTCAGGTGGTAGAGGTCCGCCAGGTTCTTGACCAGGCCCTTCTCCACGAGCTGGTTCACGACCGCCTCCCCCAGGTGCTCGATGTCCATCGACCGCCGCGAACCGAAGTGCAGCAGCCGCTCCTTCACCTGGGCCGGGCAGGCGGAGTTGGCGCAGCGCCGGACCACCTCCCCCTCCGGCCGGTGGGCCTGGCTGCCGCAGACCGGGCAGCGCTCCGGCATCACGAAGGGGGCCCTGACCGCGTGCTCCGGCTCCGGGACGACCTCGATGACGTGGGGGATCACGTCTCCCGCCCGTTCCACCAGGACCAGGTCTCCCTCCCGCACGTCCAGGCGGGTCACCTCGTCGGCGTTGTGCAGGGTGGCCCGGCTGATGGTGGCGCCGGCGATCTCCACCGGCTCCAGTTCGGCCGCGGGTGTCAAGGCTCCGGTCCGGCCCACGTTCACGAGGATCCGCTTGATCCGGGTCTGCGCCTGCCGCGCCCGGAACTTGTAGGCGATGGCCCAGCGGGGATGGTGGGTGGTGGAGCCCAGGAGGTGCTGTTGCTGCAGGGCGTTCACCTTCAGGACCACGCCGTCCGCCTCGTACTCGAGCCGTTCGCGCTCCGCCTCCAGGGCCTGGCAGTAGGTGATGGCGTCGTCGAGGGTGGGGCAGTGCCGCACCCGGGCGTTCACCGAGAGGCCGGCCTCCCGGAAGCGCTGGAGGGCATCCCAGTGGGTGGTGAAGGGGTTGGGCTCGGCGTGACTCACCTGGTAGAGGATGATGTCGAGGGGGCGCTTCGCCGTAATGCCGCTGTCCTTCTGGCGCACGGAACCCGCGGCGGCGTTGCGGGGGTTGGCGAAGGGGGCCTCCCCGGCCTCCTCCAGCTCCCGGTTGAGGCGCTGGAAGACCTCTTTCCGCATGAAGACCTCGCCCCGCACCTCGAGGACGGCAAGCTCGGCCAGCGGTCCCCGCAGGCGGAGGGGGAGGCTCCGGATGGTGCGGAGGTTGTGGGTGACGTCCTCGCCGACGCGCCCGTCCCCCCGGGTGGCGCCCCGGGTCAGGACCCCGCGCTCGTACAGGAGGGCGACCCCGAGGCCGTCCACCTTCGGCTCTGCGACGTACTCGAAGCGCTCCCCGGGCAGGGCGCGCCCGAGGCGGGCCTCGAACTCCCGCAGGTCCTCCACGGATGTCGCGTTGCCCAGGGAGAGCATGGGGGTCCGGTGCTCGACTGCGGCGAACCCCTCCGCCACGACCCCGCCCACTCGCTGCGTGGGGGAGTCGGCCGTCACCAGGTCGGGATAGGCAGCCTCCAGCTCCCGCAGCTCCCGGACGAGGGCGTCGTACTGGGCGTCCGTGATCTCGGGGCGGTTCTCGACGTAGTACCGAAAGTCGTGGTGCTGGATCTGCTGACGCAACTCCCGGATCCGCGCCTCAGCCTGCGGCCGGTCCATGGGTGCTTCCTCCCGTCCCCCGCGGAGCCCACTCTCTCCTAACAGAGGGCCGGCGTTTTGACAAGGTCCCGGGCCCGAGAACTCCCGCAGGGACCGCTCCCGGCACTCGCTGGCCGTCCGCCCCGATCCCGGCGGCCCGGACGGGGAAAAACGCGCTTGACAGAGCGGAACCCCTCTGCGATGATGGCCTCGCCTTTTAATCTAACTCGGCGAGGTTAGAAAAGGAGAGGCATTGCGGCAGGCGTGTATCTCGAGCGGGAGTGGTCTGGACCTCCTCAGGGCCTGAGGAGGTTTTTTTTTACCCGGAGGAGAGGGTGCGGGAGAAGGCGCAGATCCTGGACGGCCCGGGGATCAGCCGGGCGTTGACCCGGATTGCCCACGAGGTCCTGGAGCGCAACAAGGGGACCGACGGGGTGGTCCTGGTGGGCCTCAGGAGCCGCGGGATCGAGCTGGCCCGCCGCCTGGGCCGGAAAATCAAGGAGATCGATGGGGTCGAGGTCCCGGTGGGCGCCCTGGACGTGACGCTCTACCGGGATGACCTGGGGAAGGTGGGGGTGCAGCCGGTGGTCCGGAAAACGGAGATCCCCTTCACGGTGGATGAGAAAAAGGTCGTCCTGGTGGACGATGTCCTGTACACCGGGCGGACCATCCGGGCGGCCATGGACTCCCTCATGGACCTGGGGCGCCCGCGGCTCATCCAACTGGCGGTCCTGGTGGACCGCGGGCACCGGGAGCTGCCCGTCCGGGCCGACTACGTCGGAAAGAATGTCCCCACCTCGCAGCAGGAGCAGGTCCAGGTCCTGTTGGAGGAGGATGATGGGGTGGACCGGGTGGTGATCCTGGAGCCGGAACCGTCTGCGTCGGCGCGCCGGGCGGCGGAGGGGCGGGAGCGCTAGCGGCCTTCCGGGAGCCGGGCGGGCGCGGGGCGGAAAGCGAGGCAGGGCATGGCGCTCAAGCGGAAGGACCTTCTGACGATCCGCGACCTGCCGGGGGAGGAGATCACCCTCATCCTGGACACGGCCGAGTCCATGAAGGAGATCGCCTCCCGGGACATCAAGAAGGTCCCGGCCCTGCGCGGCAAGACGATCATCAACCTGTTCTATGAGACCAGCACCCGCACCCGGACGTCCTTCGAGATCGCCGGCAAGTGGCTGAGCGCCGACGTGATCAATATCTCCACTTCCGCCGCCTCCGTGGCGAAGGGGGAGTCCCTCCTAGACACGGGCCGTACCCTGCAGGCCATGCACCCGGACGTGGTGGTCATCCGCCACGCGGCCGCCGGGGCCCCCCAGATCCTGGCCGACGCGATGAGTGCCAGCATTATCAATGCGGGCGACGGGGCCCACGAGCACCCGACCCAGGCGCTGCTGGACCTCTTCACCATCCGGGAGCGGTTCGGGCGCCTCAGCGGGCTCAAGGCCGCCATCGTCGGGGACATCGCCCACAGCCGGGTGGCCCGGAGCAACCTGCACGGGATGCGGAAGGTGGGGATGGAGGTCCGCCTCTGCGGCCCGGCCACGCTCCTGCCCCGCCACGTGGAGTCGCTCGGCGCCGCGGCCACGACGAAGATGGACGAGGCGATCCGGGACGTGGACATCATCATGATGCTCCGCATCCAGCAGGAACGGATGGGGAGCGGGCTCCTGCCGTCGCTGCGCGAGTACAGCCGGCTCTTCGGCCTCACGGTGGAGCGGCTCAAGCGGGCGAAGGAGGGGGTGCTCATCATGCACCCTGGCCCCATGAACCGGGGGGTGGAGATCGCGCCGGAGGTGGCCGACGGGCCCTACTCGATCATCTTGGACCAGGTGACCAACGGTGTAGCGGTGCGAATGGCTCTGCTCTTCCTCCTGACGGGCGGCCAGCCGGCCGCGGCCCGGGCAGCCGCCGCCTAGGTGCTAGCGAGTTGGGAGACATGATATGAGCCTCGACCTGGTTGAAATCGCCCTCGACCAGTTTACAGATTGGGTTAGGTTCGAAAAGCTAGCTGCTGAAATTATGCGAGACGAGGGCTATCCAGACATCAAGCCTCTGGGCGGAGTTCACGATGCTGGTCAAGACGCGGTCGTTGAGCGCTTCTTCTACTCAGTGGGAAGAAGGATGCGCATCGTCTTCCAGTTCACCCTCAGGCCTGATGTGGCTGCCAAGGTTCAGGAGACCATCAAACGCTTGGACGACGCTGACACTGCGTTTCAAAAATTGGTCATTGTCACCCCAGCGCAGATAAGCTCGGAGAGGCAACAGACGATCAAGAAGCAGGTTACACTCGAAAACCAAGTCGATTTGGAAATCTATGAGCGCAAAACATTAATCAACCGCCTCGCCGATTTTAGTAATGGGATCTTCCAGCGCTACTTCCCCGACATCCGCGACCAAGTCAACAGATTGCTCCAACCTCGCCCCGGTGCCATCCGGGCAGGGGAGGACAGAGAGAGGGAGTTCCTGAAGGTCTCATATGCCTTTACTTTCGCGCCGGGCGCCACACGCACTCGGAAATCCATCATAGATGAAACGGTGCTGGCGGTCCTTTCTCTCCATAGTCTAGCTGCGTTGACGCCAGAGCAAATCATTCGCGCCGGCCGGGAGGCTCTCAGCGCGGAAGTCCTCGGAGACCTACGCCAAGTGGAGGCATCGCTTGGTCGATTGAAGAAACGAGGGTCTGTTGACCAGAAACCTAACGGATTCTGCTTGAGCGCAGCAGAGGTAATCCGCCTGGAAGCCGCGCAGGCATCTTTGAAAGCTAGCCAACGCTCTGTTGTATCGGATATTGTCGCGGAGGTTTGCAATTCGGCCGCCGAGCCGATCGCTGACACTGTGCGAGACCAGTTGACGGAGAATGCGCGGGAGGTCCTTGTCGAATACTTTCGCATGAATGGCCTGGAGCTGGCGCAATCCTTTCTCTCTGAGGGGAAGCCAGCTCTTATCTACTTACAGGGAACGCCGCGTCTCTTGGATATCGCCAAGTGCCGCGTTTCTGCCTACCTGGGTGAGCTGCTGGTCGCGGCGATCGGGAAGGCATTATGCACGCCGACGGCGGACGAGGCTCAATATTTTGCTAATTGCTCGCGGGCGTACATTGGACTCCAGGTGATGAACGTCGATCCTTCTCTACGCGAGTTCCAAACTTCTAGGTTCTCGGCGAAGGTATTCGTTCTCGACACGGATGTGGTCTTGGGATCCATTATTGGCGACCTCCCGGTAAGTGGCACATACCGTAATCTGATAAGCCGGCTCGTTGCCTTGGGCGCGAGTGTTGTAATTCCGGATGAGGTGCTTGAGGAAGTTTCG
>JAKEHP010000118.1 GCA_022614955.1 Candidatus Methylomirabilota bacterium | reverse complement strand
GCCTGGACCCTCACCCGGGAGGAGATCCTGGGGAAGGTGCAGGAGCTGACCGCTCTGGGGGGAACCGAGGTCCTGTTCCAGGGGGGGCTGAACCCGGCCCTGAAGATCGGGTGGTATGAGGAGACCTTCGCGGCCATCAAGGCCGCCTTCCCGGTCCACCTGCACGCCCTCTCCCCCGCGGAGCTCCTCTACCTGGCCAAGATCTCGGGCCTCAGCCTCGCGGCCACCCTGGAGCGGCTGAAGCGGGCCGGCCTGGACTCCATCCCGGGGGGCGGCGCCGAGATCCTGGTGGACGCGGTCCGCCAGGAGATCTCCCCCCTGAAGGACACGGCGGAGGAATGGCTGGCCTGCATGCGGACGGCCCACCACCTGGGCATCCCGTCTTCCGCGACCATGATGTACGGCTCGGTGGAGACGCCCGAGCAGCGGATCGAACACCTCTGCCGGGTCCGGGCGCTCCAGGATGAGACCGGGGGCTTCACCGCCTTCATCGCCTGGAACTATCAGCCGGATCACACGGAGCTGGGGGGGACCCGGACCGACGGGATTGACCACCTCCGGACGGTGGCGGTGGCCCGCCTGATGCTAGACAATGTCCCCAGCCTCCAGGCCTCCTGGGTCACCCAGGGACCGGAGATCGCCCGGGCCTCCCTCTCCTACGGGGTCAATGATTTCGGGAGCACGGTGCTGGAGGAGAAGGTGGTGAGCGCCGCGGGCGCCACCTGGCTGCTCTCTCTGGATCAGATCCTGGCGAGCATCCGCTCCGCCGGCTTCACCCCGCGGCGGCGCAATACCCGGTACGAGCTGCTGGACTGATGGGCGCCGAGCGGCGCTGGTTCTTCTGTCTGCGCACCAGGCAAGCCCCCGCCATCCTCCGCCAGGTCCGTGCGAAGGCGCCGGCGGGGGTGGTGGAGTTGTGGCCGGACGTCTTCGAGACGGGGCTCTACTGGCTGGCCCCGGAGACCCGAGGGCTGCTGGACGCCTGCGGGGTGGAGGTCCGGTACCTGTACAAGGTGGACGAGGCGGCTGTCTCCCTGTACGGCCTGGAGCGCTACCTGGGCAATCCAGCGGAGCTTCCCGCTCCCGAATCGGTGCGGACCCGCACCCTGGCGGGCCACGGCATCGGGGTCGAGTTCGTGCAGGCCCTGCGGGAAGGGGATACCCCGGCGGCGGAGCCGACCGCCCCCACCGACGCGGTCTTCTTCCTTCGGCGGCCAGGAGGGCAGACGAATTTCCTGTGGCGCCTCTTCCGCTCCCGGGCGGACGCGGCGCACCAGGCGGCGCAGCGACGGCGGACGGACCCGAGCTTCGCGGCGTGGGCTGAGCGGCTGGTCGTGGACGATTTCTCCGCGCTCCTCACGTCCGCCTAGGGCTCTCAGGAGGCTTACACGATGAAGATTCTCTTCGTGAACCCGCGCTTCCCGAGCTCGCTGTGGGGCTTCCAGGGGATCGCTGAGCTGGTCGGAGTCCGCTCCGGGCAGGCGCCGCTCGGCCTGGCGACGGTGGCCGCCATGACCCCCCCGAACATCGAGGTGGACCTGCAGGACGAGAACTGCAACCCCGTCCCTCTGGACACCGATGCCGACGTCGTGGCCATCGGCTGCTGGAGCGTCCAGTATGGCCGGGCCCGGGAGCTGGCCGCTGAGTTCCGCCGGCGGGGGAAGCTTACCGTCGTGGGCGGACCTTACCCCACCCTCTGCCCCGAGCGCTTTGCGGATGGAGCCTTCGACGTCGTGTTCGACGGGGAAGTGGAGATCACCTGGCCGCAGTTCTGCCGCGACCTCGCGGCCGGCTCGCCCAGGCCGCTCTACAAGCAGGTCGGGAACGTGGACATGCGCCTGTCCCCCGTGCCTCGCTTCGACCTGCTCCCGAAGGGCGACTACCTCTACTATTTCGTGCAGACGACGCGGGGCTGCCCCTTCCAGTGCGAGTTCTGCGACATCATTATCACCGACGGGCGGGTGCCGCGGCTCAAGTCGGTCCCCCAGGTTCTGACCGAGATCGAGACCATCGCCGCCCTGGGGGGCAGGTACGTCAGCTTCTCGGACGCCAACTTCATCGGCAACACGAAGTATGCCGAGCAGCTCCTTCATGCTCTGGTGGAGTTCGGCCGGGCCAACGGCTTCCCCCTCCACTTCTCCGCCGAGATGACCATCAACGTCGCGGAGAAGCCGCGCCTGCTCGAGTTGCTGCGTGAGGCGAACTTCACGGGCATCTTCGTCGGGATCGAGTCCCCGCGGATTGACAGCCTCGTCGAGACCAAGAAGAGGCAGAACGTTCACAAGCCGCTGATCGAAAGCGTTCGGAAGATCCAGTCCCACAACTTGATCATCACGGCCGGCATGATCGTCGGCTTCGACCATGACGACGTCCGGATCTTCCAGGAGCAACTCGACTTTCTGATGGAAGCGGGGATTCCGTTCACCACCTGCGGCGTCCTCACCGCCATTGAGAAGACGCCGCTGTACGCCCGCCTGGAAAAGGAGGGTCGGCTCCTCCCGTACGATTCGGCATTGGTCCGGGGGCACGGCGCCGCCGACCTGAACTTTGTTCCGAAGCTGATGACCGTCGAGGAGGCCCACCGGGGCTACAACTGGCTGATCCGGGCCCTGTACAAGTCCGAGAACTACGGGACGCGGCTGGTGCAGGCCCTGCGGCAGTTCCGCCCCCGCCGCGGCCCCGACCGGCCGACCTCGGGCCAGCTCGACTGGCGTCTGCTCCGGGTGGCGGCCAACCTCTTCCGGTACTTCCTGCTGACCCGCTCCCGGGTGCGGCGCCGGTTCTTCCTCCAGACCCTCTGGCAGACCATGCGGTCGGGGCCGTCCGCCGAGAAGCTCGTCAGCGCCCTCGGCTACATGATCGGCCACAAGCATTTTCACGAGTACGTGACGGCCACCCACGGCGACCCTGAGGTGGTCAGCCGCATCTCCCCCTTCGCCGAGGCCCCGCCGGTCGAGGACTGGTGGAGGGGCGAGTTCAACAAGGAGTATGTCAAGCACCTCAAGAAGGAACTGTACGCCGGCGCGAAGGGGCTGGCCCGGGTTGGGCGACGCCTGCGAGGCGCGGTGGCAGTTCCCGAGGCGTTCCTCACGGACAAGGTCGGCGAGTGCCTCCGCCACTACCTGAACGAGCTAGGCGTCGAGGTCGTGCCGGTGGCGACCGCGGCCCTGTCCCGCCTGCGCGACCGGGTGGACCTGCTCGTCATGCCCATCCTCGGCTCGGTGCGCAAGGGGCGCGAGGAGCTCCACCACATCCTGCAGCACCTGCACGAGCGGGTGCAGGCGGAGCTGGACAAGCTCCCGAAGGTCGTCCACTTTCCGCTGGACGAGGACGACAGGGGGGTGTTCGACGGCTTCGCGCGCGTCGGGCTGACCTTCACGCGCCGGATCGAGCGGCTTCGCCAGGCCTACAATAAGGCGGTCGAGACGGTCATGGTCCCATCCGGCCAGGCGGCGACCCGGTCGGGACTGGTCAAGACTTCCTAACGGTACCCGGAAAGGCTCGCTGTCGTCTCCCCCAGCGGATACCCCTCTCCGAGCGGTAGATCGGCACGGTGAGGGGGATGCGCGCGTTCTCCTCCCGGGGGCCATCATGGAGGGGCTGGGGAGCGGCGGGACGGGAGTGCAGACGCGGCGCTTCTGTGACGTGCTGGGCCGGGAGGTAACCGTCCCCCATCCTCCGCGTCGCATTGTTTCCCTGATTCCTAGTGTGACCGAGATCTGCTTCGCCTTGGGAGCCGGGGACCGGGTCGTCGGGGTCACCAGGTTCTGCACCGAGCCGCCCGCCGGGGTAGCCGGCAAGGCCCGGGTGGGCGGGGAGAAGAACCCGGACCTGAGCCTGATCCGGCGCCTACAGCCCGATCTGGTCATTGCCAACGTGGAGGAGAACCGGAAGCCGGACGTCGAGGCCCTGGCTGGGTCCGGTATCCCGGTCTACGTCATCTACCCGCGGACCGTGGGCGAGGGGGTCGGGCTGCTGCGGAATCTGGGGGAGCTGCTGGGGGACCCGGGAGCGGGGGAAGCCCTGGCCGCCCGTGTGGAGGTGGCGCTGGAGGAAGTCGAGGGGCTCCGGGCCGGGCAGGCGCCGGTCCGCGTCTTCTGTCCCATCTGGAAGAACCCCTGGATGGCGTGCAACCGGGACACCTACGTGCACGCTGTCCTGGTTGCCTGCGGCGGCGAGAACATCACGGCAGAGAGCCCCGAGCGGTATCCCCGGGTCACGCTGGAGGAAGTGGCGGCGGCGGCCCCCGAGGTGATTCTCCTCCCCGACGAGCCCTTCCGGTTCGGCCCCAAGCACATCCCACTCTTCCATGCCTTTCCGGCCATGCCGGCGGTCCGGGCCGGCCGAGTCCACTGCATTGACGGGAAGTGGCTCTCCTGGTACGGTCCCCGCATGGCGGAGGCCCTCCCGGCCCTGACCCGGGTGATCCTGGGCGACCCGGGCGCGCCGGGGGGGCGGATGGCGGGCACACGATCCTGAGCGTCGAGCGAGGTGCGAAGATGGGCAAGCTGGTGAAGGTGGCGCAGACGGCGGACCTGAACCCGGGCGAGGCGAAGACCGTGGAGGCCCACGGCACCCCTATCGCCCTGTTCAACGTGGGGGGGACGTTTCACGCGATCCACAACACCTGCCTCCACCGGGGGGGCCCCCTGGGCGAGGGATTCCTCGAGGGCCAGGTGGTCACCTGCCCCTGGCACGGCTGGAAGTACGATTGCACCACCGGGGTCTCCAAGACGAACCCGGCGGCGAAGGTGCAGGTTTTCCCTGTGAAGGTGCAGGGGAGCGACGTCTTCGTGGAGCTCCCCTAGTGCCGGGCCAACTCACGTCGCCT
>JAKEHP010000117.1 GCA_022614955.1 Candidatus Methylomirabilota bacterium | reverse complement strand
GGCGAGGCGGAACTTCATCAGGGGCAGGAGGCTGTGGCCGCCCGCCAGGACCTTCGCCCCCTCCCCCTTAGCCGCCAGGAGGGCCACTGCTTCCTGGAGGCTCCGCGGTCTGTGGTACTCGAACGCCGCCGGGATCATCGCCGTCCCTCCTGCACGCCCGTCCCGCCGGCCCTCGCCGCCTGGATGGCGCGCCAGATCTTCTCGGTGGTCAACGGCATGTCCAGCTCGCGGATCCCCAGCGGGGAGAGGGCGTCGAGCACCGCGTTGACGACCGCCGGGGTCGCCGCGATCGTGCCCGCCTCCCCCACCCCCTTCACCCCCAGCGGATTGACCGGGGACGGCGTGACCGTCCGGTCCGTCTCGTAGGAGGGGAGGTCGTCCGCCTTGGGGACCGTGTAGTCCATCAGGGAGCCGGTCAGGAGCTGCCCGTGCTCGTCGTAGACCGCTGCCTCGTAGAGGGCCTGCCCGATCCCCTGGGCGATGCCGCCGTGGACCTGCCCGTCCACGAGGAGCGGATTGATGACGTTGCCGCAGTCGTCCACCGCCACGTAGCGCTCGAACTGCACCTTCCCGGTCTCGGGATCCACCTCCACCACCGCTACGTGGGTGCCGAAGGGCCAGGTGAAGTTGGACGGGTCGAAGACGGTGGTCGCCTCCAATCCGGGTTCGATCTCCGGCGGCAACGGGGTGGCCAGGTGCGCCGCGCCTGCTATCTCGCCGAGTGTCTTCGCCCGGTCCGGCGCCCCCTGGACGACGAACCGGCTCCCGTCCCAGGCGACCTGCTCCAGCGGTGCCCCCAGGAGGTGGGCGGCGATGGCCCGGGCCTTCTCCCGGACCTTCTCCACGCTCAGGTGCACCGCCGTGCCCCCGACCGCCGCGCTGCGGCTGCCGAAGGTTCCGGTGCCGAAGGGGACGATGTGGGTGTCCCCGTGGAAGACCTCCACGTCCTCCGGGCTGACCGCGAGGCCGTCGGCCACGATCTGGGCGTAGCTGGTCTCATTCCCCTGGCCATGCGGCGAGCAGCCGGTGAGGACGGTGACCTTGCCGCTGGCGTGGACCCGGACCGTGGCCGTCTCCCAGCCCCCGCCCCCGCCGCCCGCGGCCGCGAGCCCCTTGGAGGGGCCGACGCCGCAGACCTCGACGTAGGAGGAGAGGCCGATGCCGAGGAGGCGGCCGTTCTTCCGGAGCTGCGCCTGCTCCTTCCGCAGGGCCTCGTAGCCCACGAGCTGCAGTGCCTTCTCCAGGGCCGGTCGGTGGTTGGCGCTGTCGTAGGTGATGCCGGTGGCGCTGGTGTAGGGGAAGGCGTCGGCTGGGATGTAGTTGCGCCGGCGGACCTCCGCCGGGTCCAGCCCCAGCTCCATCGCGATCCGGTCCACCGTCCGCTCGAGCACATAGCAGGCCTCGGGCCGGCCGGCGCCCCGGTAGGCGTCCACCATCCCGGTGTTGGTGAAGACCCCCCGCACCTCGCAGGCGATGGCCGGGATACGGTACGCCCCTGACAGCATGATCCCGAAGAAGGCGGAGGGGATGGCGGGGGCGAAGGTGGAGAGGTAAGCTCCGAGGTTTCCGATGCACTTGCACCGGAGCCCGAGGATGGTCCCGTCCTTCTTGACGGCCGCCTCGATGTAGTCCACCCGATCCCGCCCGTGGGTCGTGACCTGGTAGTTCTCCCGCCGCTCCTCGATCCACTTCACGGGCCGGTGGAGGAGCGTGGCCAGGTAGGCCACCAGGACCTCCTCGGGGTAGAGGTAGAGCTTGCTCCCGAACCCGCCACCGACCTCTGGCGCGATGACCCGCAGCTTGTGCTCGGGGAACCGTAACACCATGCCGAGCAGCGCCCGGACCAGGTGCGGGACCTGGGTGCTGGTCCAGACGGTCAGCTCCCCGGCCGCCGGCTTGAACTGGGCCAGGACCCCCCGCGGCTCGATCGCCGTCGGGATGACCCGGTGGTTGACCAGCCGGAGGCGGATGACCCGGTCCGCTTTCGCGAACGCCTCCTCGACTCCCTGCCCCGGGAAGCCCCAGAGGAAGGCCGTGTTCTCCGGCGCCTCCTCGTGGATCCGCGGCGCCCCCGGGGCAGAGGCCCGCTCTGCGTCCACCACGGCCGGTAACGGCTCGTAGTCCACCTCGATGAGGTCGAGGGCGTCCCGCGCGATGTACCGGTCCTCGGCGACGACGGCCGCCACCCGGTCCCCCACGAGGCGGACTCTGTCCACGGCCAGGACCGGGTGGGGCGGTGTCTTCAAGCCGGGCAGGTTCCAGCCGCAGGGCATCGTCCCCATCTTCCCGGCGATGTCCCGGCCGGTCAGGACCGCGAGGACCCCCGGGTGGCGAATCGCCCGCTCCGTCCGGATGCCCGTGAGGCGCGCGTGCCCGTGGGGGCTTCGGAGGAAAGCGCAGAACAGCGTCCCCGGGAGCTGGATGTCGTCCACGTAGGCCCCCTGCCCCGTGATGAGGCGGGGGTCCTCTTTCCGCTTGAGGGGCGCGCCGACGTACTTCATGGTCTTCTCCTCAGCGCCCGGCCGCGGCCGCGCGCTGCACCGCCCGCACGATGTTGTGGTACCCCGTGCACCGGCAGAGGTTCCCCTCCAGCCCGTGCCGGATCTCCGCCTCCGTCGGGTTGGGCCGCTCCTGCAGGAGCTGCACCGCCTGGAGGATCATCCCCGGGGTGCAGTACCCGCACTGCAGCGCGTGGAGCTCCCAGAAGGCCTCCTGAACCGGGTGGAGACGGCCGTTCCGCTGGAGTCCCTCGATGGTGGTGAGCTGGGCGCCGTCCGCCTGGACGGCGAGGAGCGTGCAGGACTTCACGCTCAGTCCGTCCAGCAGGATGGTGCAGGCCCCGCACTGGCTCGTGTCGCACCCGACCTTCGTCCCGGTCAGCCCCAGGACGTCCCGGAGGTAGTGGACCAGGAGGAGGCGCGGCTCGACAGCGTCCTCCCGCCTCCGCCCGTTGACCGTGAGCGCGATTGGCACCTTCATGGCTTTCCTCCCTCTGCTGGAACGCGAAGTGCCGCAGGTTATTGCGGGATGGGGATGCGGAAGTCGCCGAGGAACTGGGCGAATCGCTGCCCGTTGATCAATTCGATGGGAGGGCCCTCGAGGCGCTTGGCGACTTCCTCCACAAAGTAGCCGGTCGTGATGAGGATCCCCTTGGTGGCCCGCTCCCCCTTCACCGTGTCGGCCAGGGCCGAGACCCGGGACGGGTGGATCGGCTCGTCGCTCTCCGCCAGGATGCAGTGGACAATGTAGTCCCCGCCGGTGACGGGCTGGGGGTTCACGGCCTGGACGTCCAGCTCCCGGTCGGAGGGGTGGGTCACGCTGTCCACCACCAGCCCCATCTCCTCGAGCAGCTTCACGCAGAGGCTTTCGAACTGGGGCATGGAGAGCCCCGCGATCCCCGCGCGGGGTGACCCCCGGT
This sequence comes from Candidatus Methylomirabilota bacterium, assembly GCA_022614955.1. Lineage (GTDB taxonomy): Bacteria > Methylomirabilota > Methylomirabilia > Methylomirabilales > JACPAU01 > JACPAU01. The sequence goes on along the minus strand of JAKEHP010000117.1, from coordinate 376 downwards.
CCTGGTAGAAGTCCTTCTCCATGACCACGGGGGTCTTGCGGGACGAGAAGATGATGAGACTGATCAGGACGAATCCGAGGAAGACGGCCACCGCCACCAGCATGAACATGGGCGGCCTACTTGATCATCTCGTCGTAGATCTCATCTTCCCGGCCCTCCTTGATGAGGCGGTCGGTCCGGAAGGCCTGGACGAGGGCCACGTAGAGAAAGAACAGGACGGCCAAGAGGAGCGCCACGATGGGGATGTTGTCCGGCACACTGATGATGGCCCAGAACTCTTTCATGGGGTCTCTCCGGAAGGATGGCGGATTGTACCGTTGGCCTCCCGCAAAAGGCAAGGGGATTTTGGCTCGGGCCCGCGGAGGCGGGGGCGCGT
>JAKEHP010000116.1 GCA_022614955.1 Candidatus Methylomirabilota bacterium | reverse complement strand
GCCCCAAGCTCCTCCTCCTGGACGAGCCGACGGCGGGGATGAGCCACGGCGAGGCGGTGGTCCTCATGGCGCTCCTGCGCCGGTTTATTGAGGAGTTCCGCCTCACGATCCTTCTGATCGAGCACAACATGCGGGTCGTCATGGAGGTGTCGGACCGGGTGACGGTGCTGGACTACGGGGTGAAGATCGCCGAAGGACTGCCGCGGGAGGTCCAGAACGACCCGCGGGTCATCGAGGCCTATTTGGGGCGGCGGCGCTGGGGGGCGGGGGCGGACACGGAGGCGGGCGCCCGTGCTTGAGATCGAGAACGTCCACGTCTACTACGGGAAGATCCACGCCCTGAAGGGGATCTCCCTCCAGGTCAAGGAGGGAGAGATCGTCGCCGTGCTGGGGAACAACGGCGCCGGAAAGACCACCACCTTGAAGACGGTCTCCGGTCTCCTGGGCCCGCGGGAGGGGACCGTCCGCCTGATGGGGGAGGCGCTCAATGACCTCCCGGCCCACCGGATTGTCGAGCGGGGCATCGGTCACGTCCCCGAGGGGCGGCGGATCTTCAAGCGGCTGACCGTCCTAGAGAATCTCGAGATGGGCGCCTACGCGCGCCGGGACGGCGGGGTGGGGACCGACCTGGAGCGGGTGTACGCCCTGTTCCCCCGCCTGAAGGAGCGGCGGACGCAGGTGGCCGGGACCCTCTCCGGGGGGGAGCAGCAGATGCTGGCGATCGCGCGGGCCCTGATGGCGCAGCCGAAGCTCCTGCTGCTGGACGAGCCCTCCATGGGCCTGAGCCCCATCCTGCTGGAGCAGATTTTCGACACGATCCGGGACATCAACCGGCAGGGGACGACGATCCTCCTGGTGGAGCAGAACGCCTTCATGGCCCTCTCCATCGCCGGGCGGGGCTACGTGATGGAGACCGGGGGCATCGTGCTCGAGGACACGGCCCAGGGGCTGCTCAGCAACGAGAACGTCCGCCGGGCCTACCTGGGAGAGCAGGCGTAGGCGGGGACCGGTCACGCCTCTTGAGTCCCGCGCCCTTCCCCGGAGTCTCCTCAGAAGCCAGCCGTCACGCGACCACCGTCAGGAGCACCGGTCCTCGCCCGCCGCCGTCCGGAAGAGCCCGCCAAGGCGGCGCGGCCTCGTCGCCCCTGCGGATCCCACCCTCCTCAAAACACGAGCTGCCAAAGGGTTCTCTTTGGCAGCTCGGTCCGACTCTCGGGAGCCTCCAGGGCCCCCCGCGGGCGTCCTACATCGCCACTTCCTGCCAGCCTCGAACCGTTAAGGAACCTCCTACAGCCTGCCGAACCAGCGCCAGGGCAGCACTGCTGTATTTGACGAAACTCCTGTTGTTTTCCATCTCGATCTCGGCGTATCCAGCGGACCTATTCACGATTTGGCCAAAGAGGCGAGACGTCCCGATGCGCCCGACCTCGAACTCCACGCTCTGCGGCGATCGGATAATGACCAGGCCCTGCCAGTTCAACACTCCGGATCCTGCGATCGTCCCGAGTGGGCCCGCATTACAGCTCGTCGGACAACTTCCGCTCATCGTCCCGCCTGGATGCTCGATGATGAGCACGCCGGCCCCGTTGACCGTTCCATTCCAGCCGAAAGTGCTGCTCTGGGTCATGTTGATCACGGTGATCTCGGGAGCGGCCGCGGTCCCCCAGGTATACGTGCCCGAAAAACTGTTGTTGAGGTTCAGGGTCCGCGTGGCCTGGGGAATCGCCGCATTGATAAAGCTGTCCCAGCGCGTGAGGGGGACGGTGGTATCTATCTGTTTCGAAGCAGTTGCCGGGGTCGTACCAGCGCATCCTGGGGGGAGACAACCGGTGCCGACGATATGCCCGCCATTGGAGAGCTGTATATAGTAGTCATTCGTGTTCGTGAACATCCCGTAGGTCGCGGGGTTGGCGGTTAGTGTCCCGCAGTTGGGGACATCCGTGCAGGCGGAGAGGTCGGCGGGCGCGTTCCAGTCTCTTCCGTCCATACCGCCGCTAGTTGGGTTCTCGTTGTCGAACTCGGTATATTGGCCGAGGCCTTCCGCCGCTCCACGCGGGGCGGGCGGGGCGGGAGGCCTCTCGACGAGCACGAGGACTTGCTTCTGGGCTGTCCTGAACGTCCCCGTGGACCGGATGAACACCCGGTTATTGGTGTCCACGGTGGCGAGGGGATCGGTCGGGGTGTCATTGGAGATCACGACGATGTAGTTGCCCCCGTCGAAGGCATTCCCGGCCCCCGGGGTGCTCCCGAACGGATTCGGTCCCGGGGACCCCCCGCTCAGGAAGTTGTTCAGGGGTTCCGGGCCGGTCTTTATTCT
>JAKEHP010000018.1 GCA_022614955.1 Candidatus Methylomirabilota bacterium | reverse complement strand
TGGGGCGGCATCCGGCGCCACCCGGACCTTTTGTCACACGATTTATCTCGTTTGTATTAGAGAACCTTCCGCAGTTCCTCCTGGGCGATGGCGCCCGGGACGGGGAAGTAGCCGTCCTTCAGGACGGCCTCCTGCCCCTCCCGGGTAAAGACGAACTTCACGAACTCCCGTGTGAGGGGATCCTGCCCTTTCGCCGGGGCCTTGTTGATGTAGACGTACAGGAACCGCGCCAGCGGGTACGTGCCGGCGTAGGCGTTATCCGCCATCGCCTCCACGCAGGGGGCGCCGGCCTTCTCGGCCAGGGGCACCGCTCGGACGCCGGCCGTGGCGTAGCCGATCCCGCTGTAGCCCATGGCGTAGCGGTCCACAGTGACGCCCTGGACGACCGAGGCTGAGCCGGGCTGCTCCTTCACCTCGTCCTTGTAGTCGCCGTTCTTCAGCATGTGCTCCTTGAAGAAGCCGTAGGTTCCCGAGGCGGAGTTGCGGCCGAAGAGGCTGATGGGCCGGCTCGCCCAATCCCCGGTCAGGCCGAGCTGGCCCCAGGTCTTGACGTCTTCCTTCCCGCCGTGGCGCCGGGACTTCGAGAAGATGGCGTCCACCTGCTCGATGGTCAGGCACCTGATCGGGTTGTCCTTGTTGACGAAGACCGCGAGGGCGTCCACGGAGGTCCGGAGCGCGGTCGGCTTGTACCCGAACTTCTTCTCGAAAGCATCAATCTCCGACCCCTTCATCGGGCGGGACATGGGGCCGAGCTGGGCCGCCCCGGCGATCAATGCCGGCGGGGCGGTGGAGGACCCCTTGCCCTCGACCTGGAGCTTGACGTTCGGGTAGAACTTGGCGAAGCCCTCGCCCCAGAGGGTCATGAGGTTGTTCATGGTGTCCGACCCGACGCTGGACAGGTTCCCCGAAACGCCGCTGACCACCGCGTAGGACGAGAGTGCCGGGTCCACTCGGACCTGGGCCGCCACGGGGCTGGCTAGGAGGGCAAGTACCGCTAGGACCGCCGCCACCACCGTGCCGTGCCGTTTCGTCATGTCGCATCCTCCTCCTTGTTCGTGGGGACCATCATCCCCGCTCTGCGTTGCAGGCACGTTAACCGCGCGTTACGTTCTCGTTACAATTTACGCCTTCACAGGCTCCCGGAACCGGTAACCAATTCCCCGGACAGTTTCCACACCGGGCGCCGGGAGCTTGGCCGTTGCGAACTTGCTCCGCAGCCGGGCCACGTGGACGTCCACGGTCCGCGGCTCCACGAATTCGTCGCGCCCCCAGACCAGGTCCATCGGCTCCTCCCGGTGGTGCACATCCAGCGGGGAGTATCGCGCGCAGCGGTTACGGGGTAATGACGGTCGTGTAAATTTTCCGTGACCGGTCGCCTTTTCTGCGAAGGTGCTCCGGCGGGGATCTGGTGAGGGAGGTAATCTCAGGCGGGAAGGGGGCGTTCGTGGGACGCCGCGCGGAGGGCAGACTCGGCGGGGAGGGTGATGCGGACCGTCGTGCCCCGGTTGAGTTCGCTGTCGATCTCCAGTTCGCCGCCGTGGGCCTGGACCAGGTGCTTGACGATCGCCAGGCCGAGGCCGGTCCCGCCCAGCTCGCGCGAGCGGGCCTTGTCCACCCGGTAGAAGCGCTCGGTCAGCCGCGGCAGGTCGGTCGAGGGGATCCCCATGCCGGTATCGGCCACGCGGACCTCGACGAACCCGCCCGGGCTCTGCGTCGCCCCGACAGCGATCCGGCCCCCCTCCGGCGTGTACTTCACAGCGTTGTCCACCAGGTTCACGAGGATCTGGGCGAGGCGGTCCCGGTCCGCCTGGACGGAGAGGTCTGACGGAACGTGGTTCTCGAGGACGAGGCGCTTCTGCCCGGCCGGACTGTCGAAGATGGCCAGGACGTGGGCGGCCACCTCGTGCAGGCCGACCGGGGCCGGCTTGAGGATGAGCTTGCCGGTCTCGATGTCGGAGAGCTGGAGGAGGTCGTCCACCAGGCGACTCAGGCGCTCCGTGTGGGTGTGGGCCACCTCCAGGAAGCGCCGCGCGTGGGCGGGATCCTCCAGCCCGCCGTCGAGGAGCGTCTCCAGGTAGCCCCGGATCGAGGTCAGCGGCGTCCGCAGCTCGTGGGAGACGTTTGCCACGAACTCCTTCCGGACCTGCTCCAGGTGCCTGAGAGCCGTGATGTCGTGCAGGACCAGGAGGCTCCCCCGCCCCTCCGCGCCGAAGCGGACAGGGGCCACGTGAGCCTCCAGGATCCGGCCGATCGGGGGTCCGAGCTCCACCTCGCGCCGGCAAGTCTCTCCCGGGGCATAGGCGCGACAGGTCTCGAGGAGGTCAAGGAGCGCCTTCTGTCGGATCGCCTCCAGGAAGGGCCGTCCCTCCGCGGTCTCCCCCTGGAGGTTGAACATCGTCCGGGCCGCCGGGTTGAGGAGGAGAATTCGCCCCCGGGGGTCCACCGCGATGACCCCCTCCGCCATGCCGTCCAGAACCGCAGCCAGCTTGCCCCGCTCCCCGTCGAGGTCCTGAATCTTCTCCTTGAAGCGCGAGGCCATCCGGTTCAGCGCCGCCCCCAGCTCGGCGATCTCGCCGGTCCCGCCCACGGGCGCCTGGCGGTCGAAATCTCCCTCGGCCATCCGGAGGGCGGTCGCCCGCATCTCCCCCACGGGCCGGGTCACCCTCCGGCTGAGGAAGAAGCCGACCGCGAGAGCCAGCGCGAGGGCCAGCACGCCGCCCACCGTCACGGTCCAGCGGACTGCGGCCACCGCCTGAGGCACCTCCGTCACGGGCAGGGCGAGCCGTAGGACGCCCTGGACGCTCCCCCCGTCGGGAACCGGGATGGCGACGTAGAGCATCTCGACGTCCAGGGTGCGGCTCCGCCGGATGTGGCTCCCGATCTCCCCGGCGAGGGCGGCCCGGACCTCGGGGCGCCCCGCCTGGTTCTCCATCGCCTCTGCCCCTTCAAGGCTCCGCTCCGAGTCGCCGAGAACCGCCCCGCCGGCCGCGATGACGGTCACCCGGGCCCGGACCTTCGCCGCCGACTGGTCGGCCAGCTCCTGCACGCGGCGCGGCGCCGCGCCACCGGCCAGGATCGGGGTTAGCGCGCCCTGGATGATGCGGGCTTCCCGCACCAGTCCCGACTTCAGGTGCTCCACCCAGTACAGCGTTGAGGAGCTGCGCGCCGCCGTGGAGGAAGCGCGCGCCGCCGGGACGTACGTCCTG
>JAKEHP010000115.1 GCA_022614955.1 Candidatus Methylomirabilota bacterium | reverse complement strand
GGGGTCTTCGACGGGGTGGAGACTGTCCTCCACCTCGCCGCCATCCTCATCTCCCACGATCCGGCGGCGTTCGAGCGGGTCAACGCGGGCGGCACCCGCAACGTGGTGGACGCGGCGCTCAGGGCCGGCGTCAAGCACTTCATCCTGGTCTCCTCCGCCTCGGTGGTCTATCCCAAGACCACCGCGTACTCGCGCTCCAAGCGGGACTGCGAGCGCATTGTGCGGGAGCAGCGGGGGATGCAGTGGACCATCGTCCGCCCCACGCTGGCCTACAACGAGCACGGCGGCGAGGAGTTCCGGATGTTCCTCGCCTACCTGCGGAAGTATCCGGTGGTGCCGTTCATCGGCCGGGGTCGCGCGCTCAAGAACCCGGTTCACGTGGACGACCTCATGCGGGGCTTCCTGGCGGTGGTCGGGAACCCGGTGGCCTACGGCAAGACCTACAACTTCAGCGGCGGCGAGGACATCAGCATCTGGGACCTGGCGCACCTGATGCTCCGGCACCAGGGGGTCACCAAGCCGTTCCTGCCGCTGCCGGTCTCCCTCTGCACCCTCGCCTCCCGGCTGCTGGAGGGGCGGATGGCGCGCCCCCCGCTCACCTGGAACGTGATCGCCGGGATCACCCAGGACGCCAACCTGGACAACTCCGAGGCCCGCCGGGACCTCGGGTACGCCCCGATCGGGGTCCGCGAGGGTCTCGAGCGGTGCTTCCCGCTGCGCCGCCAGCAGCCGGCCGGCGGGGTCCCGGCGTCGGCCTAGCCCGGGGTGCTCCGGCGGGCGGGCTGGGCGGTCGGGGCGGTGACGCTGCTCGTGCTGCTGGGCGTCGCGGCGGCGAGCCGGCCGGCGGTTCGCGAATACCTCAAGAGCAGTCCCTGGCTCCAGCGGCTCAACCTGCCCTGGCTCCGGAGCCTCGACGCGCTCCTCTACAACCTCCGGCGCTCACCCCCGACGCCCGACGCGCTGGGAGACGGCGGCCCGGTCAGCCGGGCTCGACTCTTCGACCCCATGGGTCTGGCGCGGGACCCGAGCGGCACCCTCTTCGTGTCCGACCGCG
>JAKEHP010000114.1 GCA_022614955.1 Candidatus Methylomirabilota bacterium | reverse complement strand
TCGCCGGTCTTGGGGTCGAGGTTGCCCGTGGGCTCGTCGGCGAGAAGGATCTCCGGCTTGTTGGCGAGCGCCCGGGCGATGGCCACCCGCTGCTGCTGCCCGCCCGAGAGCTGGCGGGGGTAGGCATCGGCCTTCTCCGGGATCCCCACCTTGGTCAGCAGGCGCATCGCCACCTCCCGGGCTTCCTCGGGGGAGCGCTTCCGGACCTTCACCTGGGCGAGGGTGATGTTCTCCAGGGCCCGCAGGTGCGGAAATAAATTAAAGGCCTGGAAGACCATCCCCACCTCCCGGCGGACGGCGTTCAGGTCGGCCTTGGGGTCGGTTACCTCGACGCCGTCAATGACGATGCGGCCGCGGGTCGGGATCTCCAGGCAGTTCAAGCAACGGAGGAGGGTGGACTTGCCAGAGCCGGAGGGGCCGATGAGGACCACCACCTCTCCCGGCCGGACCGCCAGGTCCACCCCCCGCAGCGCCTCGATGGTGCCCTTGAAGATCTTATGGAGGCCGGCGACGCTGACCATGGTGCTCGCCGCCGGGACCGGGATACTAGGAGAGGTGGCCGGCAACTCTGCGCTCCGGATCAATCCGCTGCTCCAGGTAGCGGGCCAGCTTCGTGAGGGGCAGGGTCATGACCAGGTAGAGGAGGGTCACCCCGGCGAAGGGGCTGAAGACATTCACCTTCCAGGCCACCACCTCCCGGCCGACCCGGAGCAGCTCGGCGATGGCGAGGGTGGAGACCAGGGAGGAGTCCTTCAGCATCGTGACGAACTCGTTGGTCAGGGGGGGCAGGACCAGCCGGAAAGCCTGGGGGAGGATGACGTAGCGCATGGTCTGCATGTGCGTCAGTCCCACCGCCCGGGCGGCCTCCACTTGGCCCCGCTCCACGGACTGGATCCCGGCGCGAAAGATCTCCCCCACATAGGCCGCGCTGTTGGCGGACAGCCCCGCAATGCCCGCCGCCAGGGCGGGGAGGTTGATCCCCACCGACGGGAGGGCGTAGTAGAGGACGATGAGCTGCATCAGGAGGGGCGTCCCCCGGATGAGCTCGGTGTAGGAGGTCGCCACCCCGCGGACGAAGGCGAAGCGGGAGACCCGCATCACCCCCAGGATGAGGCCCCCCGCGATGCCGATGGCGATCGAGACCACCGTGATGTAGAGCGTCACCCACGCGCCGCCCAGCAGGAGGGGGAAGACCTCCACGAAGATGGACAGCCTGAAGTCCATCGGTCCCCCTCAGGGGCGGTCGGTCCGGGTTATTTCTCTCCGAACCACTTCTGCTTCATCTGGGCGTACTTCCCGCTCTTCTTTAAATCCTGAATGACCTTGTTGACGACGCCGACGAGGTCGGCCTCGTCCTTGCGGACCGGGATCCCGAGCAGCTCCGGCTCCCCGAGCTGCAGCCCCCGCACCGGCGTGAACTTCCCGTCCTCCTTCGCATTGGAGACGATCACCGGGTAATCCGCCACCACCGCGTCCAGCCGGCGGGCCTTCAGGTCGAGGTAGGCCTCGGGGAGCTGCTCGTACTTCTTGATCTCCTTGACCCCCTTCACCTTCTCCACCGCGGCCTGGCCGGTGGTGTTGATCTGGACGCCGACCACCTTCCCCGCCAGGTCCGCCTGCTTTTTGATCCGGGCATCACCCATCCGCACCGCCACCCCCTGCCCGGACTCGAAGTAAGGCTGGGAGAAGACCAGGTCGAAGGACTTTATCCGCTCCTCCGTGATGGTGATCCCGCTCAGGAGCATGTCGAACTTCCCAGCCTTGAGCGCGGCGAAGATCCCGTCCCACGCCGTGTTCACGTACTCCAGCTTGACCCCCAGGGCCTTGGCGATCTCCTGGGCCAGCTCCACGTCGAAGCCGGCCGGCTTGCCGGCCTCCATGAACTCGAAGGGGGGGTAGGTGATGTCGCTCCCGACCCGGAGGACCCCCGCCTTCTTCACCCGCTCGATCCCCCCCGCCTCCACCGCGGCCAGGAGAACCGGCACCAGGATAACCGCCAGGACCGCCGCCAGGACCTGCCGTGGCCCGCGCATGGCTCCTCCTCCTTCCTCGAGTGCCCCGTGTGGATGGGCGCTGCGGCCCCGCCTCCGCCACCGCGCCGCTTTCCCTTCCTATATACTCCGGCATTCGGGACGATGTCAAAGGTCCGGGCTCCGGCGATCTTGACTTGCCGGGGAGCATCGCATAGGCTGACCTTACACGAACCGAGCGCCTGTTTCCCCGGGCGTCCCCAGCGGCCGATGCCCCGGTGGGAGCAAGAGCGGAGGGATCACGGTGTTCGACACCCTGAGGCGGGACATCCAGGCTGCGAAGGAGCGGGACCCGGCCTGCCGGGGGACCCTGGAGGTCCTCCTCTGCTACCCGGGCATCCACGCCCTCTGGTTTCACCGCCTGGCCCACCGCTGCTGGGGGGCCGGGTTTCTCCTGCTGGCCCGGTTTATCTCTCACCTGGGGCGGTTCTTCACCGGCATCGAGATCCACCCGGCAGCCAGGATCGGGCCCGGCGTGTTCATTGACCACGGGATGGGGGTGGTCATCGGCGAGACGGCTGAGGTGGGGGAGAACGTCACGATCTACCAGGGGGTGACGCTGGGCGGCACCAGCCTGGAGCGGGTCAAGCGCCACCCGACCATTCACCGAAACGTGGTCATCGGCACCGGGGCCAAGGTCCTGGGGCCCTTCACCGTGGGGGAGAACAGCAGGATCGGCTCCGGCTCCGTCGTGGTGAAGGAGGTGCCGCCCAACTCCGTGGTGGTGGGCGTCCCGGGGCGAGTCATCTACCGGGATGGCAAGAAGGTCACGACCCCCATTGACCTGAACATGGTGGACCTGCCGGACCCCGTCGCCCAGGCCATCCAGGCGATGGCCGAGCGGCTGGAGGAGCTGGAGCGGGAGGTGGGAAGCCTCCGCGCAGCGCTCGAGGCGGCCGAGCGGCAGCCGGCAGCTTCAGCCTCCGGCGAGCGCTCCTGACCGGTCCGGCCGCGCCCCCGCCGCGCTCTCCTCCCCGTCCTCGCGCAGAAGCTCAGACACCGGCACCAGCGCGTAGCCCCTCGCCCGAAGCCCGTCAATGATCTCCGGCAGGCGCCGGTGCACCGGGTCCTCCCGCCGGCGGCTGGCCAGGTGCATTAAGATAATCCCTCCCGCAGCCCCGTCCCCCCCCTCTTCGTCAAAGCCCAGGATCCGGTCCCGGATGACTGCGGAAGAGGTGTACAGGCGCGAGGACCGGTCGGCCACCCAGTCCCGGGTGTCCAAGGTCTCGCTCCCTTCCCCTCGTGTCCAGGCGACGTGGGTGTAGCCCAGCTCGGCAGCCCACCGCAACAGCTCCGGGTTCACCTCCCCGTAGGGTGCCCGCCAGTAGCGCCGCATCGGCTCCCCGGTGACGGCCTGGAAGGCAGTCTCGGCCCGCCGCAGCTCCCCCTGAAAGGCCTCCCGGGTGAGGCCGGGCCGGGTGGCGTGCCGCCGGTTCTGGGCAAAGGTGGTGAGGTGCAGGTGGCTGTCGGTGTGGTTGGCCACCTCGTGCCCCTCGGCGACCATCCGCCGCACCACCTCCGGGAAGCTCCGGATGTAGTCCCCGGTCAAAAAGAAGGTCGCCCGGACTCCCCGCGCGTCCAGGATGTCCAGGATCTCGGGACTGACGTTGGCGTCCGATCCTCCGTCGAAGGTGAGCGCCACCTCCTTCCGGCTCTTCACCCCCCGGCTCACCTCGAGGGGGCGCGTCGGAGAGGGCGAACCGCGCCGCAGGGTCGGCGCGGGGGTGGGCAGCGGGGGCAGCTCGGGGCGGGCCGCCGGCAGCGCGGAGGGGGAACCCAGAGACGGCTCGGTGGGCGGCAGCATGGCCTGGGGCGCCGGAGACGAGCTCAAGGGGGAAAGGACTAGGCCGGGCTTCGCCACCGTGACCCCGGGCGGGGGAGACGGGGAGAGAATCCAGAAAAGAGTCGGGGCGAGGAGGCCACCTGCCGCGAGAGCCCAGCGCATGCGCTGCAGCACGAAGCGCCGGACGGGGGTGGTCCGCCCCTTGAGCCCCCTGAGGTGGTCGTCGAGGCGCGTGCGGCGGAGGCGGAAGCGGGCGCCCTCCAGAGCGGTCCGCAGGCGCCCCCACGGACTCCGGGGGGGGCCGGCGGCGGCACGGCGGAAGTAGCGCCAATCCTCGGCGGCCGCCCACTGGAGGAGGTAGATCGCGCTGCAGCCGCGGGGGCAGAACGTCCGTCGGAGGACCCGCACCCGGCAGCCCCGGCAGACCGGTGCGAGGCACCGGAAGCAGCGGGCGACGGCCGACCTTTGCGGGTGAGCGGAGCAGGGCGCCCTGGGCATGCCGGCTACGCCTCCTCCGCCATGGCGAGCGGCTCGGCCCGTTGGAAGAGGAGGCCCGTCAGGACCTTGGGGAAGAAGTAGGTCGTCTTCTGGGGCATCCGCCCCCCCGCTAACGCGACCGTCATCACCTGGTGGACTGTGGGCGGCCGCAGGAAAAGCGCCAGGGACTGCTTGCCCTGGCGGACGGCGGCGAGGGCGGCCGGGGCATCCCTGGTGTAACTCACCAGCTCCTCGGCACTCGCCCCGGCTCGCGCGAGGAGCGGCGCCAGGATCCGCTGGTGGGCCCGGGTGGCGTCCAGCCCATCCACCGGCGCGCCCCCAGGCGGTTCCGGCATCCGGAGGAGTCCCCCCTCCTCCGCCCCCCAGGCGCACGCCACGGCGCACTCCTCCCGGACCGCCTGGAGCGCATCCAGGAGCGCGGGGAGGCCTTCCCCCGCGGCACCGAGACGCCAGGGGGTGAGGTGCCCGGCCGCCTTGAGGACCTGCCGGATCGCCGTCGCTTCTGCCCCCGGGAAAGGGGCCAGCAGGCGGTGGGTCGGGAGGATCAGGAGGCCGGGATCCTCCACGTGGACCAGGTGCATGGTGACGGAGTTGTACGCGCGGCGGGCCTGGATTTCGGGGGGGGCGGGATCGGCGGTGCGCATCTCCTCCCGGAACAGGAGGGCGGTCTCGTAGCGGTGGTGGCCGTCAGCGATAAAGAGACGCCGGCCCCGAAAGGCGCTCATGAAGGCCGTCACCGCGTCCCGGTCCCGGATGACCCAGAACCGGCTCCGGATCCCGAGGTCGTCCCGGAAGTCGGCGGACGGCCCGGCGGTGGTCACCCCATCCAGGAGGCGCAGGACCCGGTCCGCCGGGCCGTCGTAGAGGACGAGGATCTGCTCCAGGTTGGCCGGCATCGCCCGCATCAGGCGCAGACGGTCCTCCTTCGGTCGGGCAAAGGTCTCCTCGTGCGGGAAGACGACGCCGCTGCCGTACGGTTCCAGGCGGACAGCCGCGATGAGGCCGGTCCGGGTCCGCTCCCCCCCCTCGGGATCCTGGAAGCTCTGTTGCGACAGGTAAAAAGCGGGCGTCGGTTCCCGAAGCAGCACGCCCCTGGCCACCCACTCGGCGAAGTACCGGCCCGAGCGGACGTACCGGTTCTCCCGGGCGTCGTCCCCGGGGAGATCCTCCCCCAGCGTGAGGCGGATGGCGTTGTGAGGATGCCGACGGTGGAGCGCCTCCCGGTGGCCCTCGGGAATAACATCGTAGGGGGGGCAGACGAGGGCGGCCAGCTCCCCGGCCACGGCCGGGTTGTAGCGGTAAGCCCGGAATGGGAGGAGCTCGGGCACGTGCGGGCCCTCCAAAGACGACGGCGGCACCAAGAGGACCCCCGGCGCCCGGGGCCCCGCACGGAGCCGCCGCCTACCCGTGCCAATGGCCATGCGTCACGCCGACCTTACCCGGCCCCCCGGAATCCGTCAAGGGGCAAGTGGCTACCGGACAGCATCCCGCGGGGTCCTGGCAGCCTCT